>CAKTSW010000070.1 GCA_934613165.1 uncultured Ellagibacter sp. | reverse complement strand
CCGACGTGACAGGCCGGCGCTCTAACCAACTGAGCTAACACCCCGCTTCAGCAGCCCGATTAGAATACCGTAGATGCAAAATACGCGCAAGCCCTTTTTTGAACTTTTTTCGAGAGATGCGAAAAAACGCCCGCGGGACCCTGGCGCTCGCCCCATTGAGCGTATTGTGATTCGACTGTCGAGGTATCGGTCCTGGGGTATACTTTCGCGGTATGGAAAACGATTCGAACATACTTTTGCCCACCACTCCGAGCGGCAGTTCGGAAGGCTTTTCGGGCACGCCCGGCATCCCCTTCGACAACGCGCCCATCGGCGTGTTCGACTCGGGCTTCGGCGGGCTTACCGTCGCGCGCGACATCGCGCGGAAGCTCCCTCATGAATCGATCATCTACCTGGGCGATTCCTCCCGTGCGCCCTACGGGCAGCGTTCCCCTTCCGAGGTCGACGGGTTCGTTCAGCAGATCGGGAAATGGCTCGTCGCGCGTGGCGTGAAGCTCATCGTCATCGCCTGCAACACGGCGACCGCGGCCGGGCTCGCGCACGCGCAGCAAACGCTCCCCGTCCCCGTGATCGGCGTGGTCGAACCGGGCGCGCGCGCCGCCGCCCATGCGACGAAGAACCGCCGGGTCGGCGTCATCGCCACGAAGGCGACCGTCGAATCGGACGCGTACACGAAGGCGATCCGCCACATCGACGCGGGCATCACCGTCTTCTCCACCGCCACCCCCCGCTTCGTCGACATCGCTGAGCAGGGCATCAAGATGGCAGAAGGGCCCATCGAGGAGTTCACCTCGCTCGCCTCGAAGGTCTATATCCGTCCGGCATTCCAGGAAATCGCGCAGGACTACCTCGACCCGCTGCGCCGCTGTGAAATAGACACGCTCGTTTTGGGTTGCACGCACTTCCCTCTTCTGAAAGCGCTGATCGGAAGCGTTATCGGCCGCAACGTCACGCTCATTTCCTCGGCGCACGAAACCGCAATCGACGTCGCCGAGATCCTCGAGCGGCGCGGGCAGCAGGCGCACCCCGGCAACGAGGCGGTCTACGAGTTCAACACGACCGGCACCGACATCGAGGGCTTCGAAAGCTTCGGCAGCCGCGTGTTCAGGCGCCGAATCGGCCCCGTGCGTCACGTCGACCTGCCGTAAACCCTCCCAAGAAAGGCAAACGCCCATGTCCCAAAAGAAGACGATCGTCATCGCGAGCAACAACGCGCACAAGGCCGAGGAAATCGCCCATGCGCTCGATTTTCCCGGCTGGGAATTCCGCACGCTGCGCGAGCTCGACATCGAATCCGACCCCGAGGAAGACGCCGACACGTTTTTAGGGAACGCGCGCATCAAGGCGCATGCGGCATGGGAGGCCGCGAGGGCCACGTGCGGGCATGCCGTGAGCGTGCTCGCCGACGATTCCGGGCTTGAGGTCGATGCGCTTGACGGGGCGCCCGGCGTGTATTCGTCCCGCTACGCCGGAGAGCACGGCGACGACGCCGCGAACAACGCGAAGCTTCTCCGGGAACTTGGCGAGGTGGCGGACGAGGGGCGCGCGGCCCGTTTCGTGTGCACGCTCGTGTTCTTAGACGAAGACGGGCGCGAAATCGACGCGCACGGCACAGTTGAGGGGCGAATCGGGCACGAGGAGCGCGGCAAGAACGGTTTCGGGTACGACCCGCTTTTCCTGGCCGAGGCGTTCGATTTCAAGCGCACGCTCGCCGAAGCGCTTCCCGAGGAAAAGAACGCGATATCGCACCGCGGCAATGCGCTGCTTGAACTGCGCTCGAAGCTCGAAGGGTGAAAGACGGCAGCGGACGAGCAGGAGAATTGCCGCCGCAAAGCCCGAGCGAAACCGCCATCGCCACGCTATGAGGCGTACTGGCGCAGGTAGTCGATGATGTCGTTCGACTCGTACATCGCTTTCCCATCGATGACCAGGCATGGAACCTGTTTCTTCCCGCCGACGCGAATAAGGTCGTTTTGGTTGCCCGGCTGAAGCGTGTCGCGCATGTCGAGCGTGATTTTGTTTTCCTCCATGAAGCGAAGCACCTTCGTGCAGTACGGGCACGACTTCTTGTAATAAAGCGAATGGTTCTCGAGATACGCCATTGGTCCTCCTCAACGCTGAAACGATGGGAGAAGCATACCGCTAAAGCGCGTATCGGCAGATAGGGAGCGACATTCGTTGAACAACGGTAAGGAAAGGCGAAATGGCGCGCCCAGCAGGATTCGAACCTGCAACCGTCGGATTAGAAGTCCGATGCTCTATCCGTTGAGCCATGGGCGCGCATGGCCAAGAAAAAGCTGAAATGGTCGGGATGACAGGATTCGAACCTGCGACATCCTGCTCCCAAAGCAGGCGCGCTACCAAACTGCGCCACATCCCGACAGCCACACAGCACGAGAAATTATACCAGAAGATGCCCGAAGCAAGCGGACTTTGCCCGAAGGCGAGGAATAAAGCGCTGAGCTGGGGTGTCGCCGAAACTCAAGCGGTGCGGTCGCCGAACATTTGCGCTTGTCGACGCTTCAGGGGCGTCTGGGCATCCCTCGATGCCGATCGATCGTCCCACCTATCCCCTTTTCGATCGCATGGCGCCCTCGGCAAACATCCTGCCCACCTACGAGCTGCATCGCGCGAAGGATACTGGGATACAAAAAAGCCAGAAGCATATTGCCTCTGGCCTGATTATTCGTGGAGCGGGTGACGGGAATCGAACCCGCGTTATCAGCTTGGAAGGCTGAAGTTCTACCATTGAACCACACCCGCTTTTTGCAGCGACCGTCATTGTACCGCAACATCGCCCGAATGGGCGGACAAGTTTTCAAGTTGTGGAAACTTGTCCGCCCACGTGCGTGCCCTGTTATCCGCCGGCTTGCATCTCGCTGGCCGCTTGCCCCTTATCGGGCACCCGCGTTCTATCGGTCGCCTGCGGCGGCTTCGGTTTCTTGCGCGATGCGCGTTATGTTGACCACGCGCAAAGGCGCGTTGTCACAACACGGAAGCTCGCCCGCCGCTGCCGCGCGCGCCGCTTCCGGCTCGACGGCGTTGTCGACCCAGGTGAACCCGCCGATCTGCCCGCCCGACGCCGCGGCGTTGTACCCCTCGACGCAGTGGCGTAGCAAGATATCGGGGCGCAGGCTGCCCGTCGGCTTCGCTTCGAGCTTGAACGTGACCACGGCCCCGGTAAGCTCCAGCGGCCCGACGAGGAACTCCTCCGGGCGAAGCACCTTCTCCTTCTTCTTGCGCACAACGCGGATCTCGTCCGGCACGGGAAGAACGGCCGGCGTGCACGACAGAAGCGCACGGTACGTGCTCACGGGAAACGCGACCGACGCCGCCGTGGCACGGGGCTCTATGTAGGTCGCCGCCTTCACCATGAGGTCGGCCGGGCTCGCGCCCTGAAGCGCCCCGAGCGCCTCCTCTGCCGGAACGTAACGGGTCAGGCGCACGTCCGCGATCTCGTGCGTGCCGCCCACGCCGACCGGCAGAGCCGCCCCGAACGCGATGAGCATGTGGGGCGAGAAGCCCTGGCTCACGGCGTAGGGTAGCCCCGCGCGGCGCACC
Organism: uncultured Ellagibacter sp.; assembly: GCA_934613165.1. Lineage (GTDB taxonomy): Bacteria > Actinomycetota > Coriobacteriia > Coriobacteriales > Eggerthellaceae > Ellagibacter. Next base: position 3,544 of record CAKTSW010000070.1, on the reverse strand, counting down.
GTCCGCTCAAGCGCGCGGGCGACTTCGAGGTGGGAAAGCATCGCGAGCCTTCCCTGCTTGGCGAACACCAAGCGCAACCGGAACACCTGCTGCTGCTCGCTCATCGCGCGTCTCCTTCCCCGGCACAATCCGATTCGGCGGCATCGTCGCCCGCCGCAGCCCCCTGGTCAGGCGCGGCCTTCGCAGGCAGAGCGCGCGGTCCCATGAGCACGTTGCCGCATTCAAGCGCCTGGCAGGCACCGCACCCCGTACACTTCTCGAACGTGCAGTCGGGCGTGGTGACGCCGCCGTCGGCGCGCTTGCGCTCGAGCGCGAGGTAGCGAACGCTCACACCACTCGAGATGTGCGCCCAGGGCATGACGCGCGCCGTGTCCCACTGGGCCTGCGCGATGGCCGCCGGGTCGAGTCCGAGCTCGTCTGCCGCGTCGCGCCACGCCTGCTCGTCGAAGAGCTCGGTCCAGGCGTCGAAGCGAGCGCCGCGCCGCCATGCGGCCTCGACCCAGTCGGCAGCCTCGCGGCCGCCGCGGCTCATGACCGCCTCAACGAAGCTCGTCGCCGGGTCGTGCCAGTGGATGTCGACCGCGCGGTACTTCACGCTGTTGCGCAGAAGGTTCACGCGGCGAATCGCCTCTTCGGGCGGGATCTGACCGTCCCACTGGAACGGCGTCTGCGACTTCGGGACGAACAGCGCCACCGACGCGCTCACGCGCACATTGCCGCGGTGCTCGGGGGGCACGGCCGCTTTCGCGCGGTCGTAGGCACGCTGCACGAGGCTCGCGATGCCCTTGATGTCGTCGTCGGTTTCGGTGGGAAGCCCGATCATGAAATAGAGCTTGCAGCGGCGCCAGCCCGCCTTGAACGCCGCGTCGATCGCGCCGAACAGGTCGTCTTCGGTGACGTTCTTGTTGATGACGTCGCGCAGCCGCTGCGTGCCGGCCTCGGGCGCGAAGGTGAGCCCGCCCTTCTTCTGGCCGGCGACGAGCCCCGCCATGTCGACGCCGAAGGAGTCGAGGCGCTGCGAGGGCAGCGATATGCGCACGCCCTTGCCGTCGCATGCGTGGTTCAGGCGCGTGAGGATGTCGGCGATCTGCGAGTGGTCGGTCGAGGAAAGCGACGTCAGGCTCACCTCGTCGTATCCCGTGTCGGCGAGCCCCGCGAGCACCGACTCCACGATGTTGTCGGCCGAGCGTTCGCGGACGGGGCGATACATCATGCCCGCCTGACAGAAGCGGCACCCGCGCGCGCAGCCGCGCAGCACCTCCACGCTCAGGCGGTCGTGCACGCATTCGGTGTAGGGAACGACGCACGGCTCCCATGCGCTGCTTTCCGAGAAGCCCGCGAACAGGCGCTTCTCTATGCGCTCGGGAACGCCCTCTTCAAGAGGCTCGAGCCACGAGCCCGCATTTTGCGCCTCGGCCTCGTCCCGCACGCGGTAGAGCGAGGGCACGTAGCACCCGGAAAGCTTCGCGAGCGCGCGCAGGATGTCGCGGCGCGAAGCCCCGAGGGCGCGCAGGCGGCGCACCTCCAAAAGCGCCTCGGGAAGCGCCTCTTCCCCTTCGCCGACCAAAACCGCGTCGAAGAAGGGGGCGTAGGGCTCGGGGTTCAAAGCGCACGGCCCGCCGCCGAACACGATGGGGTCCCCCTCAGCGCGATCGACCGCGCGAAGGGCGATGCCCGACAAGTCGAGCACTTCGAGCACGTTCGTCGCCGCAAGCTCGTGCGGGAGCGTGATGCCGATGGCGTCGAACTCGGAAAGCGGCGCGCAGCTTTCGAGCGAGAACATCGGGATGCCCTCTTCGCGCATGATGTCGATGAGGTCGACCGCGGGCAGAAACGCGCGCTCGGCCGCCAAGTGCTCCGTCGCGTTCACCGCGTTCACGAGGATGCGAACCGCCTGATTCGGCTGCCCGAGCTCGTAGGTGTCCGGATAGACCATGCAGTAGGAGAAGTCGGCGCCCTCTTTGCGCACGCTCCCCCATTCGTGGTCGAGATAACGCGCCGGCCTTTCGACCCGCGCGAGCAGCGGCTCGAGCCGCGGCCATAAATCGGTCATGGATTTCCCCTCTGGAAACGAATCCCCTTCGAACGGGAATTGATGAACCGCGCACCCGCACGAGCACAGGGCCGCGCGGGTGCGCCGTGGCTATTCGGTCTTCTTCAGGATGGAAGCGGCCCCTTGGCGAAGCGCCGACTTCGCCGTGCCGACGACGCGCGACCCGACCGGGGTCGCCGCAGCCTCGCTCGCGACCTTCGCGGCCTTCGAGGTCGCCACCCCGACGACGCCCGCAAGCCCCGAGATGTTGCCGCCGCGCTCGAAGTACTCGACCGCCGCCTGGCCCATCGCGAAGGTGCCGGCATACCCGACCGCGGCCTTCACCGCCCAGCCGATGCCGGGGACGACGCCTGCGACCTCGCGGGCGACGTTGCGGCAGGCAACGCCCCCGGCGACCACCGCGGCAAGCTCCTTCGCACGGGCGGCGCTCATGGGCTGGCCGTAGGCGGCCGCAATCTGGAGCAGCATCTTCGCCTGATTGAGCGTCATAAGGGGCAAGTCAGCCCCCGGAATGAACGCGACGAGGCCGATTCCCGCGTTCTGAAGCGACGTGGCGTTCACTGCCTCGAGCGAAAGCGGTCGCCGCACGAACGGGAACGCAAGCGCGAGCGCGAGCCGCTTCTCCCGGCAGGCGGCGACGACCCATTCCCCCATGCGGCGGTCGAGCGAGGCCGCGGCCGCCTCGTCGATGGCGATCGGGGCGTCGATGTCGGCCTCCGCATGCGCCGGCGCGCCCTCGGCCCCGTCGACCCCGGCCGCATCGCCCTGCTCGGGGACGGACGCCTTCGGGGCGACCAGGTCGCCTTCGGGGATGGGGTTGCCGAACGCGCTCGCCAAGTCGCCCACAAGCGACGGCAGCGAGGTCACCACCATGACGGGAACCCCGGCGGCGCGGATGGCCGCCGCACGCGCCCCCACGTCCTCCGACGTGCCCGCGACGATGACCGCCATGTCGTCGCCGGAATACGGCTCGAACGCCGGCCCCGCGAAGTACCCGATGGTCACGCGGGCGTGCGACCCTGCGCCCAGAAACGCGGTGCGCACGTGCGCCGCGACATCCCCCGGAGCCGTGTCGTCGATGAGCACGCTGACCGAAACCGGCGTCGTCCGCGCGCTTTCAAGGTCGGTCGCCGCGTTGATGACCGCCGCGACGTCGATGGGAAGCTTCATATGCGCCCTTCTTTCTTCTTGTCGAGGTTCGAACTGCGCCACACCGAACCGATGAGCCCGAGCGCCATGAAGCTCATGACCATGCCGGTCGAGCCGTAGCTCACGAACGGCAGCGGAATGCCCGTAATGGGCATGAGCCCGCAGTCCATGCCTATATTCTCCAATATTTGGAACAGCCACATGCCCACAACGCACATAACGATTACCGTACCGAAAAGATCGTTCGAGTTGCGTGCGATCGAAACGCTCACGTAGATGAGCGCGCCGTAGAGCGCGAGCAGCGCCATGGCGCCCACGAAACCGAACTGCTCGGCAAGCACG
>CAKTSW010000069.1 GCA_934613165.1 uncultured Ellagibacter sp. | reverse complement strand
ACACCTGGCTGCAGGTCTCCTCTTTTTCGGTCCAGTGCACCATCTCGCCCAAGCGCTCCTCGATAGCCGACACCATCTCGATGCACACGCTCTTGACCTTTCGAATCTCGGACGGCGTGAGCGTTTCCTTGAACAGCATCTCGAACACCGTCATCTGTTGCTGGTTTTGGAACCCCTCACGCACCCACTCGCGCTGCTTCTCGTCTAAGTCCCGCGAAAGCTTCATCAGGTCGTTGAAGGTCTTTTCGATAAGGGCCTTGTCCTGTTCTTTGTTGTAGCTCTCGATGATTTGCTCATAGCGTTCGTAGAAGTCGATTCGCAACGGGTTGTCCTTCAACGCCAGCTCGAGCCTTTCCACAATGACGCCGCGAAGATCGTCTATGATCAGGTGCTTCTGCTTTGCCTGGGCGAATTCCTGACTCAGGCGCCCGAAGTCGATGCCGCCTATATCGAAGCGAGTTCCCTCCTTCGCCTGCTCGGCGGCCTCGCTCACGCTAACATGCTCGCTTACGATGCCGCGCACCTGGCGCATAAGCTCGGTGGTGTCCGCAGCCGCACGGCGCCGGGTCATCTGGCTGTACACCGCGCGCACCGCATCCCGGCGGCATGCCATGTCTTCGCCGACCTCCGCCCCGATTACGAAGCGGTAGAGCCTGAAGAGCATGCGGCACATGATGCCGAAGCGCTTCTTCACCTCGTCGGTGGCGCTCATGGCATCGGCCGCGTCTTTGATGGCGTCCAGCTTTCCGAAGCCTTCCGCGACAAGCAACGTTTCCAACTCGAAACCTTGCTCGCTCATGAAGGTGGCGATCTGCCTCGTCAAATCCCCGATGCGCTCGATGAGCTCGTCTTTATCGACCACAATGTCATCGGGATCGCGGCCGTCGCCCGGGTCGCGCGTGTAGTCGGCCAAAGCCTGCCTCAGAGCCTTCACCACGCCCACGTAATCCACGATAAGGCCGTTGCTCTTGCCTTTGGCGACGCGATTAGCGCGCGCTATCGCCTGCATAAGGCCGTGTGCCTTCATGGGCTTGTCGAAGTACATCACCGAAAGGGGCTTGACGTCGAAGCCGGTGAGCCACATGGCGCATACGAACACGATTCGGAAGGGATTGTCGGCGTCTTTGAACTCGTCATCGAGGTTGCGATCCTCCATCTTGCGTCGATGCGGCTCGATATCGAGGCCCCATGCGCGGAAACGGGCGATTTCATTCTGTTCCTGACTTACCACCACGGCCATCTCGGTGGATTTCATCCAGGAAATCTTACGGCGCTGTTCAAGCGCCTCCTGCTGGCCCATACCCTTGAGCTTTGCCTTTTCGGCGGCGATCGCGCAAGCCCACTCCTGCTGCACGTAGTTGTACATCATCACGCAGGCAACCTTGTTCACGCAGATGAACATGGCCTTCCCACTTTCCCAGATGCCGGTGTAGTGCGCCACGAAGTCGCGAGCTATCGCGCGCATGCGCGGCTCGGACATCATGATGTGCACCCCGTGGGAGAGCTGCCCCTTCACCTTATCGACCTGGTCGGGATCAAGGTCGGCCTCCTCGACAGCCTGCAACAACTCATCATTGATCTGAGGGTTCTCTATCGCGAGGCGATCGGAGCGGTTCTCGTAGAACAGGGGCACCGTGGCGCCATCCGCGACGGCACGGCCGAAGTCGTACACCGACACGTATCCGCCGAACGTGCGGGCGGTCAGCTGGTCGTCGGCCAGCAACGGCGTTCCGGTGAAGCCCATCTTGGAGGCCGTTGGCAGCAATCGGGCCATGTTCTCGGCGAAGACGCCGTTATTCGAGCGATGGGCCTCGTCGGAGAACACCACGATGTCGTGGTCGGGCAAAATGGGCTCGGCATCTGGCTGATTGAACTTCTGGATAAGCGAGAAGATGTAAGCCGGGTTGCCCTTAAGCTTCTCTGTCAAATCGAGGCCGCTGGTCGCGCGGCAACGCGCCGCGGGAACGCCGGATAGACATCCGCAGCTCTCGAACGTCTCGCTGATCTGCTTATTCAACTCGTCGCGGTCGGTCAATACCAGGAAGGTGGGCGAACCGGGCTGCGTACGCCTGATCTTCTCGGCCAGGAAAAGCATGGAATAGCTTTTACCCGAGCCTTGCGTGTGCCAGAACACGCCCAACTTGCCATCGTTGAGCTTTCGGTTCCTGTAGGCTTCGAGCGCCTCGTTGACACCGAGATACTGGTGGTTGCGCGCCATGATCTTGGTTGCAGGCGTATCGAAGTGATCGAACAGGATGAAATTTTGGAACAGATCCAAAAGCGCTTCACGGTTGCACACGCCGCGGAGCATGGTCTCCAGGTTCACGCTTCCGGCTTCCTCCTCATGCAAGCGTTTCCACTCGTTGAAAAACTCGTAGGGGCTGCCCAGCGTGCCCACGCGCGATTCCAGGCCGTTCGAGAGGATGACGAACGCGTTGAAATAGAAGATCTGCGGGATGGTGTCCTGGTAGTCGGCGTAGTTGTCGTTGTAGGCGTTGCGCACGTCCTTGTCGTGGCGTTTGAACTCCATGAACACCAGGGGGACGCCGTTTACGAACCCCACCAGGTCGCAGCGGCGCCGATGCAAAGGCCCGTGCACCCACAGCTCTTCGGCGGTCACGAAACGGTTCATTTTGGGATGGTCGAAGTCGAACACCTGGGCGAGCTCGGTACGGGGCACGCCGTCCGCGCCGATCTTCCGCACAGGAATGCCGTCGCGCAGCATCTTGTATTTCGCCTCGTTGATCTGCAGCAGGGAATCTCCCACGAATGTCTGTCCAAGCGTCTTGACTGCTTCGGCAACGTCGGCCTCGTCCATCCACTCATTGAGCTCGATAAGCGCTTCCTCGAGGTCGCGCTTTAATAGCACGTCGCGGTAGCTTTCGCGCCCAAGCGTACCGTGCGGGCCAAGCTCTTCCTCATCGAAGCAGTAATGGACGTCCCAGCCGAGGCGTGCAAGCAACTCACCGGCAGGCTTCTGCACGGCTTCCTCTTCGGAATAACGGTTCTTTGACATAAGGCCGCCTACCTCGTCTTACAAAGGGCATAGTTCCCGAGACGCTGGCTTTTCTCATAAGCATTGTCGATGTATTTAGAGGGGTTTGAAAGAAAGTCGACTTCGTCAATTAAGGCAATATACGATCCATTGAGGGAGTTTACAGTCCCGCAAGATTCGCAGACGTATTTCTTTGGAACTTGATTGAACCTATTGTCATTAATAATCTTGAACAGTTTTGACGCGTCATGACTTACCGAACTGCACCCGTCAGCATTATTGTGGAAACTCTCAATCCAGCCAGTTCCTCCTGTCCAGTCATTCATAACAACTCCCACGACGCCATTCGCATGGGAATACTTGTCTCCACGCTTGTACTCCTTAAGCGAATACTCAATCTCCCAGTCAATCCATTTGCTCTCAAGCATCCTGGGCGAGATGATGACTATGGTCACGGATGTGCCATGAATCATATCTTTAAGATGCTTTTTGATTGTCTCGGTCGTTCTATCCGTTAAATCAGGAGAGTCGCTAGTTTCACCCCGATAGTAGGTCGCGTCGCTTCCCAAAGCCTTGATAATCCTGTCGCGCAGGTCTCGAGCCTCATCGTATTTATATGAGATAAATGTTTTATGAGCCATAATTACCTCCTAAGAAATCAAGCCAGATAAAAGCACAACGAAGATGCCAAGATATGCAACGGCAAACAGCAAATAAAATGGCCAAATACTGATTGATCGAACGACCATCGAACGAATTTCACTCGTCCCTTTGCCAACCCTCATATCAAAATTAATCTTGTGAGCATCCGAAAGTACGGCGTCGTAAAGTTGACGATATTGCAGCTCTTTTGCAAAGTAGTACATGTCGAAAAAAGCGAATACGACAACGGGCAATAGCGACATCGCAAGCGCGAGTACTCGGTTCGAATCGGCGCCACTTAGAACAATAGCAACAACGGCAGCAAAAATCGTCGCAGTAAATCCTTTGCAGGTTACAGCAGCGGATGCTAGCCGATTTATTACCCCTTGAATCTGAGCGAGATACGCAATCTTCTCCGAGCTCATCTATACCACCCCGATCTCACCAGACATGAGCTTTGGCAGCAGACGATCGCGCGCCTCACGAGCGGCGTTTATTTTATGCTGAGCATTTCGAATCGACTTGAAAAATGGCGAGATACGTGACGTGAAAGCGGACACAACGTCTTTAGCCGGAATTGCAATCGCATAATTTTTAACTATCTCTCCGCTGATGTTTTGCTGACCAGCACCGCGGGCGATTTGATTGAACTCATCGCGTAATTCCCAAAGCTTGAGATACAGCCACTCTACCGATATATAGCTCTCGCTAGGTACCAAAGCTAATGCAGCCTGATTAAAAGTCGAAGCTTCTGTCAAAATGCCCAAACGTCCGAGTGTCGGACTTGCATATATTGCCATGAGCACCGTATTAGCTGGATACAACTTTACAGCAGTATAGCTAAGCGCCTCTTCGCTAATATGCTCTTCTGAGTCGAATAGGTAGCAATCTTGCAGTTCGGCAGTTTTAAACCACCGATATTTCCCTTTCTCCCAGAAGCCAACATGCTTCCTAGAAGGCGTACTGCCGCTTTGGATGCGCTCGCAAATTTCTTTTATTGCCATCCTCTTCCATCCCTCAGGGAGGCCGTTGGCAATGGGAGTGGTTTCGTGGCCGGGAAATTTGAGATCGACGAACCATTCCTTGTAGAGGCGCTGCGCCGCTTCTTCCAGCAGTTTTATCTGCTTGCGGTTGTTCTCGATGAACTCATCGTAAGCCGAAAGCACTCCCGCAATGCGGCGTTGAGCTTCGAGGTCGGGGTAACGTACAATGACGCGCTCAAGCGCCGCCTTGGGAAGGTGCTTAATAGTTGCGCCACCCGTATAGTACTGGCGTATTTCATGAGTCGAGCCAATGTGAACCAAGAAGTAATAGAGAAAACGATTGTCTAGCACGTCCTTATGGGCGCGCACCCTATGGAGGGCCTTCTGATAGTACATCTCATCATCCGAGCTCCAAATCGCGCAGCGACCTGGGTCGCCACCCTCACAAACAAGCAAATCACCTGATCTAAGCGCGAACTTCGATAGCTCAGAGTCCTTGAAGCGCATCTCCTTGACCTCAGACAAGTCGATGCCGTCCCACTGGACATTGTCGTTTCCGAGATAGAGGTGATATTCGCCTTCGTTCTTTTTCGCATCGAGCATCTTGCCGAGCTGCGTATCAGCAACCATGCCTAAAGGTGACTTCTGCCAGCTCATAGCCCCAGCTCCTTTGCTCCCATGTCGAGGAAGCTCATCGTAAGGGAAATCATCGCCTCTTTTTCCTCGGGTTTCGATTCGGCAATCATGATGGTAAGCGCAACCAAGGTGCTGTCGGTCACGCGTTTGGCCCCAGCCAGCATCAAAGCCTTGTTCTTGTCCAAGAAGTAAAGGAATAGTGCCGCCGCAATGCGCTTGTTCCCATCGAGAAACGAATGGTTCTTCACGATGAAGTAGAGAAGGTTAGCCGCCTTTTCCTCAAGGCTTGGGTAAATCTCCTGGCCGCCGAAGCTCTGATAGATAGCCGCGATGCTCGACCTAAACGAACCGTCCTTCTCCGCGCCGAACAAATCGCTTTCGCTCGCGAAACGCATAGAGTCAATAAGCCTTCGGCATTCGTCATAGCCCAGCCTATAAGCCGCAATCGCTCCTTCCGGCTTTTCGACGGACTGATGGTCATAGTCATCCAAAAGGTCGAGAGCGCCCGTATAGGCCTTCACAACGGAAAGCACATCTTCCTTCTGAAGTCGTTGCGGAACGCGCTCCATTACCTTGACGATTTGGCCCAGCTGCACCAGGCGTCGCTCGTTTTCCGCGTGACCGTCCAGGAGATAGCGCTTAAGCACGCCGGTAGCCCAGCGGCGGAACTCGACGCCGCGCTTTGATTTGACCCGATAGCCAACGGAGATGATTACATCGAGGTTGTAGTGTTCGATTCGACGCTCAACCTGACGCTCGCCCTCATTTTGAACTCGTGCAAATTTTGCACACGTTGCCTCGCGCTCCACCTCTCCCTCTTTATAAGCATTCGAGATATGGCGGGTTATTACGGAGCGATCACGACCAAATAGAAGCGCCATCTGGTCCTTTGTAAGCCAAACGGTGTCGTTTTCTACTTTTACGGACAGCTCGACCTCATTGTCGGAAGACTCGAAAAGCACGATCTCATTCTGGTTCATAACCCCAGCTCCTGAAAGTTGCGGGTAATGGTGGCCATGAGATCGTTGCTCTCGGCCTGCAGGCGGGTCAGCTCCGCCTGGATCTCGCCCATGCGCTCGTGAAAGTCAACGCCGTCGTCCTCGACGGGCGGCACGCCCACATAGGCGCCGGGCGTGAGGCTCCAGGAGCTCTTGTCGGCGGATTGGTCGCCCTGGATGTCCTTTTTGCTCGCAACCTTGCACAAGCCCGGCATATCCGTATACTCGCCTTCGCCGAACTTCTCGACAAGCCACACGGCCTCTCCCACCTCGACGGCAGCGGCCTCGAGCTCGGCCGTCTTCGCAGCGAGTTCCTCGCGGCGCTTCTTCTGCTGGCGCTTCGGCAGGGCCTCCACCTCAGCCTTCGCGGCAGCCTTCTGCTCGTCAATGGCGGCGAGCATCGCCTCATGTGCAGACGCAAAATCGTCCGCCGCGGCAACACCGACCAGCAGCTCGGCAGCCTTGCCGCTGAACAGCTCTGCTAACTCACCGCACCTTGCGCGGTACGCATCCAGCAGCTTCTGGTACTTCTGCACCTCGCCGCGGTAGAGCCATACGATGGCGGAGAGGTTCTTGAGCTGCCACGGCGTCCACTCGTTTAAGGTGGTGGAGACGGCGGTGTGGTAGCGCTGCGCGTCTATGAACAGTACCTTGTCGCGAATAGCTTGCGGTTTGTCCTTGTCCAGGAACCACAACGTGCAGGGTAGACTCTTGGTGTAGAAGAAGTTGTTGCCCACGTAGAGCATCACGTCCACCGCTCCCGCCTCGACGAGCGCTCGACGCTGCGCGCGCTCGGCGTTCGAGTCGGTGGCGGAGCTCGCCATGACGAAACCCGCGCGGCCGGTATCGTTCAGGTACGA
>CAKTSW010000068.1 GCA_934613165.1 uncultured Ellagibacter sp. | reverse complement strand
TCCTCGTCAAGGAAGCCCTGAAGCTTTCCGGGTTCCCCGTCGGCGGCGTGCGCCTGCCGCTCGTCGACGCGACGCCCGCTCAGTCCGAGCGCCTGGCGCAGATCATGCGCAAAGTCGGCGTGCTCTAACGCAAGTCAAGCGCGAACGCCCGCAGGTGGAGCGCTGCCTGCGGGCGTTCGCGTATACAAGGTAAGGAAACATATGGATAAAAACGCATCTTCGGGCGCCGGGGAGGAGAAGAACCCCCAGACGCCTGAAAAAGGGAAGAAGACGCGTTCTTACAAGCACGTGAAGCTTGAGAAGAAGCGTCCTCAGCTCACCCGCGACGGGTCGGGCAAGCAGGGAGACGGTCGCAAGAAGCAAGATCATCGCTCTTCGCGCCGCTTCGGGTCGAACGCGAAGAAGGACCCGAAGGCATTGCTCAAGGTCATCCCGCTCGGCGGCCTCGACGCGATCGGCAAGAACATGACCGTGTTCGAATGCAACGGCGACATGATCGTCGACGACGCGGGCCTCATGTTCCCCGACGACAACCATCCGGGCGTCGACCTCATCCTTCCCGATTACACCTACGTGCTCGAAAACGCCGACAAGCTGCGCGGCATCGTCATCACGCACGGGCACGAGGACCACACGGGCACGCTGCCGTACCTTCTGAAGGACCTCGACCAGCAGGTGCCCATCTATGCCACCAAGCTCACGCTCGGCCTCATCGAGGGCAAGCTTGCCGAGCACCGCATCAAGAACGCGAAACTCGTCGAGATCAAGCCCGGCCAGCACGTGAAGATGGGCTGCTTCGAAACCGAGTTCTTCGCCGTGAACCACTCCATCCCCGGAGCGGTCGGCGTGTTCATCCAGACGCCCGCCGGAAACGTCCTGCATACCGGCGACTTCAAGCTCGACCAGACGCCGATCGACGGCGTCCACACTGATTTCGGCGCCCTTGCGCGCTACCACGAAATCGGCGTCGACCTCATGATGAGCGACTCCACGAACGCGACGAAGGAAACGTTCACCCCGAGCGAGGCTGAAGTCGGTAAGACCCTGAACCGCATCATCGGACAGGCGAAGCAGCGCGTCATCATCGCCTCGTTCGCGAGCCATATCCACCGCATGCAGCAGATCTGCGACGCCGCGCGCGCCAACGGGCGCAAGGTGGTCGTCACGGGTCGCTCCATGGTGCAGAACACCGACATCGCGCGCAAGCTCGGCTATCTCTCCATTCCCGACGAGGACCTGATCGACGCCTACGACCTTAAAGGCATCCCCGCCGACAAGGTCGTCATCATGTGCACCGGCAGCCAGGGCGAGCCGCTTTCGGCTTTGGCCCGCATCGCGAACGGCGAGCACAAGACGATCGACATCGAGGAAGGCGACACCGTCATCATCTCGGCGACGCCCGTTCCCGGCAACGAGAAGGCCGTGACCCGTGTTATCAACTCGCTCGCGAAGATTGGCGCCGACGTGTACGACAAGAGCCGTGCCCGTGTCCATGTTTCGGGACATGCGGGCGCCGAGGAGCTCAAGATCGTGCTCTCCATCGTGCAGCCCAAGGCGTTCATGCCGGTCCACGGCGAGTCGACGCACCTGCGCGCCCACGCCAAGCTCGCCGAAGCCACCGGCGTGCCGCACGACAACATCTTCATCTGCGAGAACGGCGAATCGCTCGAGCTCACGCCCAAGGGCGTCCGCCGCGGCGAGGTCGTGCAGAGCGGCATCGTCTACGTCGACGGACTGTCGGTCGGCGACACCTCCCAGGACATCCTCGACGAGCGCTGCGCCCTCGGCGAGCAGGGCTTCGCCTGCATCGCGGCGGCCGTGTCGTTCAAACGCCATGAAATCGTCGGCGACATCCAGGTCGAGATGCGCGGCATCACGGGAGGCGACGACGGCTACCTCGCGCGCGACGCCGAGTCCTCGGTCAAAAGCGCGCTGCGCAAGGCGCTCGGCAAGAACGCCACCGTCAAGGAAGCGAAGAAGATCGCCCGCGACGCGCTTCTGTCCCTTCTGTGGGAACGCACGAAGCAGCGTCCGATGGTCATCGTGAACCTTCTCGACGTCTAATCAACCCATGTTCGAAGCCCGCGCCTCTCTCGCGCATGCGGATGGGGGAGCGCGGGCTTCGCTCCCAAACGCAACCACGTAACAGCAGCAGTAAGGAGAAACAGTGCCCCGGTCCTCATCTTCCTCTTCGACTTCCAAGAGCCGAGCCTCGAAGGGCCGCTCCCAGGACGCCGTGGGAAAGCCGGGCACGCGCAAAGGGCCGAACGCTCGCGCCCAGAAGGCCAAGGCCGAGCGCGACAACGCCGCGAAGCTCATCGACGACTACGCGCGCCGCGACATCATCGGCATCGCGTTCGCCGTTTGCGCCGTGATTCTTTTTATCGCCGCCGTTATGCATTCCGACGCCATCGTCACGTCCTTCGTGTCGACGGCGCTTCACCTCACGCTCGGGGTAGGCGCGTACATCCTGCCGTTCTTCCTGCTCGCGATAGGCGTCACCTTCCTTATCCGCTTCAAGGCCGAACGCGTCCCGACGCGCGTGGCCGTCGGGCTCGCGATCGTGTTCGTCGCCCTGCTTTCCATCCTCTCGCTCGCGACCCCCATCGCCGACGGGGCCGACCCGGCGCAAACGCTCTTCAAGGAAACCGAGCTCGCCGGGCGCGGCGGCTACATCGGCGCCGGCATCGCGTGGCTCGGGTTCACGCTTTTCGGCCAGGTCATCTCGCTCGTCATCATGTCGGGAGCAGGCATCGCCGGCATCTGCATCATCGGGCTGTCCCTTTCCAAGCTCATCGAGCGCATCCGTCAGGCGGCGGAAGAACGCGAGGATACGCCCGCCGGCGCAAGCTCGCTGCCCTTCGGGCGCATCCGCCGCGCCAAGGCGTCGCAGCAGGGCGCTCGGGTCGAGGCGGCTCCCGTCGACCAAGCGGCGGAAACCCAGGTACTGCCCGCGCATCCGCTCGCGAGCGCCGACGCCGTGAAGGCGGGCGCGCGCGACGAGCTTTCCTCGGCCAAGACGCGAACGATCGGGCGCGCGGCACGCAAAGCGGCGCGCGCCGAGGCCGGGCGCGAAGCCGAAGCGGCCTCCCCGGACGAAGCGTCCGCGCCGACGCGCGCGCTCGACCACCGCGTGGCGCCCCTCAAGGGGGAATCGTCCCAGCTCACGCGAAAGCTCGGCAAGAAGGCGAACGAAGAGGCGAAGGCGGAAAAGCCCAACGTCACCGCTACCCGCCCCAAGCGCCCGAAGGCGCCCGTCAGCGCGCCCGACCCCATGGAGGGCTTCGAGTTGCCGTCGATGGATCTGCTCTCGCGCACGAACGACCCGGAAAAGGACAAGGCGTCCGAAGCCGAGCTGCGCGAGACGGCCGACCGCTTGCAGGAAACGCTCGAGGACTTCAACATCATGGCGGAGGTCGTCGGCTGGGTCGCGGGCCCCACGGTCACGCTGTTCAAGGTCGACTTGCCCGCCGGCGTGCGCGTGAGCCGCGTCACCGCGCTTTCCGACGACATCGCGCTCGCGCTCGCGGCGCCGGGCGTGCGCATCTTCGCGCCCATTCCCGGCACGAACTACGTCGGTATCGAGGTCCCGAACAAAACACGCCAGACGGTGTATCTGGGCGACGTGCTCGAGGGGGCCGAAGGTGGCCCTCTGCTCATGGCGATCGGCAAGGACGTCGAGGGCACCAAGATCGTCACCGACCTCGCGAAGATGCCGCACCTTCTGATCGGCGGCACGACCGGTTCGGGCAAATCCGTGTCGATCAACGCGATGATCATGTCGATCCTCATGCGCGCCACCCCCGCCGAAGTGCGCTTCATCATGATCGACCCGAAGCGCGTCGAGTTCACGCCGTACAACGGCATCCCTCACCTTTACGTCCCCGTCGTCACGGAGGCGAAGGAGGCGGCGAGCGCGCTTTCATGGGGCGTCGCCGAGATGGAGCGCCGCCTCAAGGTCTTCTCGAAGGTCGGCGCGCGCAACATCGGGCAGTACAACGCGAAGGTCCACGCGGCGCTCGAGAAAGCGGAGGAAAGCGAGGACGCGGAACCTGTCCCGCAGGAACTCGCCGAGCAGCTGCCCTACATCGTCATCATCATCGACGAGCTCGCCGACCTCATGATGAACGTGGGCAAGGAAGTCGAGTTCTCCATCAGCCGCATCGCGCAGCTGGCGCGCGCGGCCGGCATCCACCTCATCGTCGCGACGCAGCGCCCGTCCACCAACGTCGTGACGGGCCTCATCAAGGCGAACATCACGAACCGCATCGCGTTCAACGTGGCGTCGGGCATCGACTCGCGCGTCGTTCTCGACACGCCGGGCGCCGAGAACCTCATCGGCCTGGGCGACATGCTTTTCAGCAAGCCGGAATACGCGAAGCCCCTGCGCATCCAGGGCTGCTACGTGTCCGAAGACGAGATCAACGCCGTGGTCGACGCGCTCAAGGAACAGGGAACGCCCGAGTATCATTCCGAGATCCTGAAGACCAACCTCATGTCGCCGGGAAGCCTTTCCCCCGACGGGTCGGGCGGAAGCTGTTCATCGGACGACCCGCTCGTGTGGGAGGCGGCCGAAATCGTGGTGTCGAGCGGGCTCGGGTCGACCTCGAACATCCAGCGGCGCCTGAGCGTCGGCTACTCGCGCGCCGGTCGTATAATGGACCAGCTGGAGGAAAAGGGCGTCGTCGGGCCGCCGAACGGGAGCAAACCCCGCGAGGTCCTCGTCGACGAGATGGAACTTGAGACACTGAAGGCATTCGAAGCGAAAGACGCCGCATCCGGCGGCGCGGAGGAGTGATCGTGGCTGGCAACATGACGTTTGGCGCGCTTCTGCGCGACGCGAGGGAACGCAAGGGGATAAGCGTTTCCGTCGCAGCGCGCCAACTGCGCATTCGCGCCGACATCCTGCATGCAATCGAGGAGAACGACTTTTCCCGCATGCCGCCGCGCGGCTACACCCGCAACATGGTGAGCGCCTACGCGCGGCTCGTCGACCTCAACCCGAGCGAGATCACGCGCATGTACATCGACGAGGTGAGCGCCTACGAAACGGGCCGCATGCGTTCGGACGCGAACAGCATGCGCACCACGAGGCAGCGTTCCGCAAGCGCTTCGCGCGCATCGCGGGAGCCATCGCGCGACGGCCGGGCTGCACGTTCTTCACGCTCCTCGCGCACGCGGGGAAGCGACAACCCGGCATCGCACCGCACGCCGCTCGGCCGTTCGCTCGTCGAGGACCGCAACACCGACCGCGTCCATCCGTCGCGCCATACCATAGCGCCCGGATCGCATCAGTACACCAACCTCTGCGCGCCGCCCCAGAACGTCTCGCAGCCGAAGTCGAAGCTGCCGCTCATCGTCATCGCGGCGGCCGTGGTGGTCGTGCTCGTCATCGTGCTCGCGCTCGTCTTCGGCAACAAGAGCTCGCAGCCGGCAGCCGAAACGCCGACCGTGCCCATCACGGGGCTTTCGGACACCTCGAACAAGCAGGCCGATTCCGCTGAATCGACGACCGACGGCACGACGTCAAGCGACAGCGACTCGTCCAGCCAGGCCGCGAGCAGCGCGGTCGCGCCCACCAAGGCGACGTTCACTTACAAGGTGGCGTCCGGCGGCAGCGTCTACATCGAGGTGTACGAAGGCGACTCGTCAACGGCGACCATCGCGCAAACCGTCACCGGCCCCACTGAAAAGTCCTTCGACGTTACGTCCACGTTGAAGTTCGTGTCCGACGCCTCGAGCGCCATCGAATGCACGCTCGACGGCGAGAAGATCGACCTCACGGAAAACAGCAACGGCATGTACTCCTACACCGTCGACTTCGCCTCGATCCTTTCGAAGTGGCAGCAGGAACATGGCACGTCCGCGACCTCGACGAATTCCTCGTCGACGACCAGCTCGAGCAGCACCTCGGGCACGTCTTCAAGCACGAAGAGCACGACTACGGGCTCGACCAGCTCGTCCCGATCGACCAACTAACCGGTTAGGAGTCTTCCCATGGCAAAAGAATCAAGCTTCGATATCGTGTCCACCGTCGACATGCAGGAGGTCGACAACGCCTATCAGCAGGCGAAGCGCGAGATTTCCCAGCGCTACGACCTGAAGGATTCGGGTGCGGAAATCGCGCTCGACAAGCAGAAGGGCACCATCACCGTGTCGGCGCCCGCCGACTTCGTCGCGCGCCAAATCAAGGACGTCATCGGGAGCAAGCTCGTGAAGCGCGGCATCGAGCTTTCGGCCGTCACCTGGGGCGATCCGCAGGCGGCAACGGGGCAGAGCGTGCGCGTCACCGCGACTATCATCAACGGCATCGACAAGGAAACGGCGAGCAAGATCTCCAAGAGCGTCCGCGACCTCAAGCTGAAATGCAAGGTGACGATCGAAGGCGACAAGCTCCGCGTGTCCTCGGCTTCCCGCGACACCTTGCAGGACGTCATCGCGCACCTGAAGAGCGAGGACTTCGGCCAGCCGCTCCAGTACGTCAACTACCGCTAAAGGGCACGCAATGTCAGAACAAACCCATATGCCGACGCAGGCGCGCTCGGTGTCGTTCATCACGCTCGGATGCGCGAAGAACGAGGTAGACTCCGAGAAGATGAGGGACAAGGCGCGCCGCGCCGGATACCGCATCGAAGCCGACCCCGAACGCGCCGACGCCATCGTCGTGAACACCTGCTCGTTCATCCAGTCCGCGACGGAGGAGAGCCTCGAAGCGATCTTCGAGGCGGCAGGGATGGAAAACGTCGCCTCGGGTTCGGCGAAGCTCATCGTCGCCGGCTGCATGCCCGCACGCTATGGCGCCGACCTGGAAAAAGAGCTCGACGAGGCCTGCGCCTTCGTTCCCTGCAGCAAGGAAGACGACCTCGGCTCCATCCTCGACGCGCTTTTCGGCGGCCCGTGCGAGAACGCGGCTTGCGCGGAAGGCGAGGCTGTCGAGCCTACGCCCGTTTCCGCCTACGTGAAGATTTCCGACGGCTGCGACCGCTACTGCTCGTACTGCGCGATCCCCTATATCCGAGGACGCTACCATTCGTTCCCGCTCGCGGATATCGATGCGGAAATCGACGCGAAAGTCGCCGCCGGTACGCGGGAAATCATCCTCATCGCGCAGGACACGGGCCGTTGGGGCCAGGACTTCGACGAGCCCTCGTCGCTCGCAAGTCTCATGTCCCACGTCGCCGAGCGCCACCCCGACACCTGGTTCCGCGTCATGTACGTGCAGCCCGAAGGCGTGACCGACGAGCTTCTCGCCGCCATCGCCGGCCATGACAACA
>CAKTSW010000067.1 GCA_934613165.1 uncultured Ellagibacter sp. | reverse complement strand
GGCGTGAGCGCCTTGATCTTGCCCGAATCGATGATGCGCTTGCCGAAGAAGCGCGCGATCCAATAGTTCGAGGTGTTGCCCAGGATAGCCGCGGCATAGAACACGACGAGCGTCGCCCACAGATGCAGGCCGCCGCCGTCGGCCGAGAACACGCCCGACGCGAACAGGAGCGAGTCGCCCGGCAGAAACGGGAAGAACACGAGGCCGGTTTCGACGAACACGATGAGGAACAGGGGGGTATACACCCAGGCGGCGCCGAGCGCCACGATCCAGCCGGCGATCGCGCCGCGCGGATCCGACAGAAGGCTCACGAAGAAGTTGATGATGTCCATAGATTCCCTAAACCGAAGGCGTATACAAAAGCGGCGGCCAAAGCCGCCGAATCGAGCATCTTGAATAGGACAGGGCGCTCGTCAGAGGCCCCTTATGGCTGCTTCCTCCCGGACCTGACCAGGTTCGGAACATGTCGCCGCCCCGCCCCATTCAAGATGCTCGCTTGAAAATGCTTGCATCAGTATACGCAAGGTTTCTTCCTGGAACCGCGCTGTAACCAAATAAACATACGCTTCGCATGGGGAAAAGTCAAGGAACAATCACGCCGACGCGAGAGGGGAAGGTGAAGCGCACAGCGTCTTTCTTATCAGAGGAACCGGCATCTCACCAGGCGTTATTCCTTCGACGCGCCCGTCGAGACCTCGGTCATCATCCCCAGCACGCCGTCGATGCCCGAGCGGGCGGCGACGTGCGTCACCTCTGCGACGCTTTCGAGCGATATGTCGGGCCCGGCGCACATCCAGCGGCGGATCACCGCCACAAGCCCCGCGCTGAAAAACGCGACGCAATAGTTCAAATAGGGGCCCATCGAGGAGAGGCCGAGCGTGTCGTTTTCTATGAGCGATGCGGTGAGCGACCCTTCAAGCTTGTCGAGCACCTGCTCGTAGGGAATGTGCGACACGATGCGCCGCGTGTTCTTCGGGTCGGGGGCGACCCCCGCGGAAAGCTGTTTCATCAAGTTGAGCACGATCTGCGTCGAATCGCTCCCCGAAAGCGACTCGACGCACGCCTTCGCGATGCGGTCGGCCTCGTCCTGGATGATCTCGTCGATGAGGTCCTCGACCGAACGGTAGTGAAGGTAGAACGTTTTACGGTCGATGTCGGCCTCGCGCGCGATGGCGGTGATGGTGATCTTCTGGTAGTCGCTTTCCTGGATCAGGCGCATGAATGCCTTGCGGATGGCCTTTCGCGTGCGAACGACGCGGCGATCGACGGAGCTGCTCTCGCCGCCCGCGACGCCCGGCGCTGCCTCTTGGCCGCCGGCCGCACCGTCTTGAGGCGAGGCGCCCCCATCGCTTTCCCGCATACCGCTCCTCTTCGGTCGTTCATTTTTTCATCATTTGCACTTTATACCACAAATGACGCTTTTTTGTAGCTTGCCGTGCAGGGGGGGGACCGCGAGATGCCGGGGTCGACGATGGCGAAGCATGAGCGCCGAGCGCGCCCGAAGGAATGCTACCCCAGGCTGCGAACGTGCTCGCTTGAGCGCTCAAGCTGCTCGGCCGCCGCACGGATCGCCGCGATGTCGGACTCCTCGAGCTTCTCGGCCTTCTTGGCGAGCAGCTTGCGCAAAGCGTTCACGTCGGCTTTGACCTGCTTCTTCTCGCTCTTTTCCAGTTGCTTGCCCGATTTTGCGAGCGCGGCGTCCACCTCGGAGGCGAGCTTGGCCGCATCCGCGTGCACGCTCATGGCGTCGCGGCGCGTGGCGTCCTGGGAGGCATAGATCTCGGCATCGCGAATGGCGCGCTCGATCTCCTCGTCGGACATGCGCCCCGAATCGTCGATCGTGATGGACTGCTCCTTGCCCGTGCCCTTGTCCTTCGCCGACACCGTGAGGATGCCGTTCGCGTCGATGTCGAACGTGACCTCGATCTGGGGCACGCCGGCAGGCGCGCGCTTGATGCCCTTCAGGCGGAACTTGCCGATGGACTTGTTGTCGCGGGCCATCGGGCGCTCGCCCTGCAGCACGTTGATCTCCACGCTCGTTTGGAAGGCGGCCGCCGTGGTGAACACCTGCGAATAGTGAACCGGCAGCGTCGTGTTGCGCTCGACGATGCGCGTCGCCACACCGCCGACCGTCTCGAGCGAAAGCGAAAGCGGGGTCACGTCGAGCAGCAGGATGGAATCGGCCTTCACAAGCCCCGTCGACGACCCGGCAAGCGTCGCGCCTTGGATGGCGGCGCCCACGGCGACGCACTCGTCGGGGTTGATGGAGGAAGAGGGTTCCTTGCCCGTAAGCGTACGAACCTTCTGCTGCACCGCGGGGATGCGCGTCAAGCCGCCAACCAGAAGCACGCTGCCGAGCTCGGATGCGGCGATGCCCGCATCGACGAGCGCTTGGGACACGGGTCCTTCGGTGCGCTCGACCAAGTCGGCCGTCATGCGATCGAACTCGGCACGCGAAAGCTGCGATTCCAAATGGAGCGGGCCGTTTTTCCCCTGCGCCAAAAACGGCAGGTTCACCCGCGTCGACTCCATGGACGAAAGCTCCTCTTTAGCCTGGCGCGCCGCCTCGAAGACGCGCTGGGAAGCGGCGGGGTCGCGACGCAGGTCGATGCCGTTTTCGCGCTGGAATTCCTCGAACAGGTGCTTCGCCACGCGCTCGTCGAAGTCGTCACCGCCAAGATGGTTGTCGCCCGCCGTGGCCAGAACCTCGATGACGCCCTCGCCGATCTCGATGATGGAAACGTCGAACGTGCCGCCGCCCAGGTCGTAGACCATGACCTTCTGCGGATCGCCGTTGTCGAGCCCGTAGGCGAGCGCGGCGCTCGTCGGCTCGTTGATGATGCGCAGCACGTCGAGCCCCGCGATGCGGCCCGCGTCCTTCGTCGCCTGGCGCTGCGTGTCGTTGAAGTAGGCGGGCACGGTGATGACCGCCTGCGTCACGGTATCGCCCAGAAACGCCTCGGCGTCGCGGCGGAGCTTGCGCAGGATCATCGCGGAAAGTTCCTGCGGGGTGAAGTTCTTGCCGTCAATCGAGGCATGCCAGTCGGTTCCCATATGGCGCTTGACCGAGGAAATCGTGCGGTCGGGGTTGATGGCCGCCTGCCTGATCGCAGGGCTGCCGACCAAACGCTCGCCGTCTTTGGTGAACGCCACGACGCTCGGCGTGGTGCGGTTGCCCTCGGCGTTGTGGATGATGGCGGGCTTGCCTCCCTCCACCACCGCAGCGCAACTGTTCGTCGTGCCCAAGTCGATTCCGATTGTTGCCGCCATTTCCATTCTCCTTCCGAGAGAAAACTGCCAAGTTGCCGCAAACGCAAAGCCAGCCAAGGATCCCAGGTCGCCGAAGAGTCAGCGAACGCGGTTCTGGCGAGTGCAGATGGCGTAAAAAGATTTCGACGCGTACTTTCGGTACGCGAGAAATCTTTGGAGCGCCAGCTGTGCCGTCAGAATCACGCGCAGCGTCGGCCCATTGCGGCGGCTGGCAAGCCGCCGCAACCCTACATCCCTATGAACCCGAAGCGCATCACCTGCTGAAGGCAGAGCTGAAGCATGCAGCAGCCGCAACAGAGCGTCGTCGGGTCGATTGCCGATATGGTGAACCCACGCGTTTGCTGCTCCTGCGTGTAGGTTTGCCCCGTGTTCTGGAACGCGCGGTAGGCGCGCTGGTAGTCCTGATTGTTCGGGTCCATATGAACCGCACGGCGGATCTGGTCGAGCGCCATGACGGAATTGCCCGCACCGCTGTTCGCGAGCGCGCTCAAGTAGTACCAGCGCGCATTGCGCCCGCTGCTCGTAACCGTCGCCAGGATGTCCGCGGCGCGCTTGCAGCTTGCCGCGTTGCCGGAATTGATGAGGTCGATCGCTGCACGGAATTCCGCAGGGTCGCCCGCGGAAGCCTCCGGGCGCGGCGCGCTTGCCGAG
Source organism: uncultured Ellagibacter sp. (assembly GCA_934613165.1). Classification (GTDB taxonomy): domain Bacteria; phylum Actinomycetota; class Coriobacteriia; order Coriobacteriales; family Eggerthellaceae; genus Ellagibacter. The sequence goes on along the minus strand of CAKTSW010000067.1, from coordinate 3,363 downwards.
CCCGCCCCGTAGCCGAACAAATCGTCGAAGTCGAACCCGAATCCCCCGGCCCACCCGTACGGGCCGCCCGAGGTGTAGGGGTTGCCCTGCTGCTGGCCGCCGCCTGCAGACGATGCGCCGCCGAACGGGTTCCCCCCGGCATAGCCGCCCGCCGACGACGACCCGCCATAGGGGTTCCCGCCCGAAGCAGCCGACGCGCGCCTGTCCGCCGCAGCGTACTTGTCGGGGTTCATGATCCGGTCGTACGCCTCGTTGACCTCGTTCATTCGCTCGGCGGCCTTGGGGTCGTTCGGGTTCAAGTCGGGGTGGTTCTCGCGCGCCTTCTTCCGGTACGCCTTCTTCACCTCGTCCTGAGTCGCATCGCGCGATATTCCCAGAACGCTGTAGGGATCCATTGCCATTGTGTTCCTTATTCCGTATCGTCATCGCGGGCGGGTCGCGTTGCCTGCCCGCCCTCGTCGCTTTCGCATGCTTGCGCCGCTCGGGCGGCATCACCGTCGGATGTGTCGACTTCGCCTTCCCGATTTCCCGGCACGCCGAACTTCCCGCAGTACTGGCCCCAAATCCCCGCGTAGATGCTGTTGCGGAGGATATGGATGTCCTGCTCGAGCGGAAGGCGTTCGAACGCGCTCGCGGCCTGCGCCGCGATCAGGCGAAGCGCCTCTTCCATGTCGGCAGGTGCCGCGCCGGCCTCGACAAGGGGATTATAGCTACCTGACTTCACGTCGTCGTCGAAGTCCATCACGGCGTCCATCAGGTACACGAACTTTCCCAAATACGCGCCGAGCGCGGCAAGGTCGCTCTTCCAGAAGTCGTCCCGATAGGCGAACACCTCACCCAGGAGCAACCCGAAGCGATTCGCCGCCTCGTCGAGCGAGAAGCTCCTCCCCTGCTCGATCGCGCGGATGTCGGCCATCCCCGCTTCGACGGCACGTGCCATGGAGGGACGCCGCCCCGACGCCTCACGATACGCGGAGCGGAGCAGGCCCGCAGCCGCGCGCCGCGAGATCTTCCCGTCGTCGTTCCAGTCGTCGAGCAGCTTGTGGTACGCCAGCACCACCGTCGCGTCGGCCGCGTATTCCGTGCATTCGCTCGTCGCGAAAGGCTGGGGCTTTGCCGGATGCGCCGCGCAGCGCTCGGCAGCCTTCCGTTCGGCCGGCTCGTAAAGCGAGTTCAGAAGCAGCGCGAGAAACGTCATGTCGTAGGTGAGCGCCATGCGGCAAAGCTGCCCGCTTTGGTCCTTCAGCGAATGGCACACGCCGCAGTACACCTCGCGATAACGGCCCATTTCCTCGGGGGCAAGCTGTTTCTCGTCAACCATGATGTAGCCGAACATCGATGCGGCCTTCCGCTAAGACTTCTTGACCGTCTCGGTCTTGCATTTCGGGCACACCACGCGAAGCGTCCCCTTGCCGCGAGGGACCGAAAGCTCCTGCCCGCAGCCCTTGCACTTGAAGTACAGCGTCGTGTCCCGGTTCTGCCATTTCTTACGGCCGAGGGAAAACGCGCGGCGCGGCTTCTCGGTCACGCGGAGGAACGTCTCGTTTTCGCGGTCGCGCGCTGCGATGTTGCGGGAATAAGTGCGGAAGAGCGCATACGCCAAGCAGATGAAGGCGAGCCAACTCAGGAATCCCAAGTGGGGCAACACCGACAAGACGACGCATACGATTCCGGTGACGATGAGGGCGTTCGAAAGGCTGTCCGCGCCGCGCCGGCCCTGCATCGCAGCCGCCATCTTCCACTGCATCCGCTCGAGAAAACCCTTCATGACCCGCCTGCACCTGCCTTTGCTTGAATAAGCGAAACCCGCGCACGAAGCACGGGTTTCGCGATCGCCGAAGCGCGAGTTAGAACGCTTCGGACTCGTTAAACGTTTTTCATGATACGCAAGAGTTGTGCAGATGGTGCGGAAGCCCACCGCTGTCAACAAACCGTCACGAGGGGGACACATCCTCCATCGATGGGAACGCCCGTCTAAATCACCTGGAACAGGAAGAACTTCAAGTAGTCCGTTTCGGGCACACCCCAAAGAATCGGGTGGTCGGGCGCCTGCTGGCGCTCTTCGATCTGCCGCAACTGGACGCCCGCGTCGTGCGCCGCATGCGACACGACGCGCTTGAACCGCTCGGTGTCCATGAAGTGCGAACACGAGCACGTCGCCAGATACCCGCCGCGCGGCAGGATCCTCATCGCGCGGTAGTTGATTTCCTTGTAGCCGCGCGCCGCCGCATCGATCGTTTTGCGGCTCTTCGTGAACGCGGGCGGGTCGAGCACGATGAAGTCATAGCGCTCGTCGCGCGATCCCTCGAGCGAGGGCAGAAGGTCGAACACGTTCGCCGCAGTGAACGCCATTTTTTCTTCCAGCCCATTGAGCTCGGCATTTGCTCGAGCCTGGTCCACCGCGAGCTGCGACACGTCGACCGCGCGGACGAATTCCGCGCCGCCGCGCGCGGCGTTGAGCGCAAACGACCCCGTGTGCGTGAAGCAGTCGAGCACGCGGTGTCCCTGCGCGAGCTTCGCCACAGCGCGACGGTTGTACTTCTGGTCGAGGAAGAAACCCGTCTTCTGCCCGTTCTCGAAGTCGACTTCGTAGCGGACGCCGTTTTCGCAAATCTCGGTTTTCGTCGCGCCGAACCGTGCCGCCGCTTCGTCAGACGAAGCAATCGGGGACGCGCACCCCTCTTCGCCGGAAAACCAGCCACACGTTTCCTCAAGCCCCTCGAGCTTGCGCGTCGACACGTCGTTGCGCTCGTAGATGCCGCGAATCGCAATGCCGTCCTCTGCGAGAACCTCCAAAAGCAAGGGGAAGATGACCGGCTTCAAACGCTCCATTCCGACCGAAAGCGTTTCGGAAACGAGCACGTCTGAAAATCGGTCAACGATAAGCCCAGGAAAGCCATCGGCCTCGGAGAACAAGACACGGCAACATGAGGCGTCCGGCCCCATGACCGTTTTCCGATATTCCCACGCCCACTGCAGCTTGCGCTTCCAGAACGCCCGGTCGAAGCGATCGTTCGCGTTGCGCGTGATAAGGCGGATGCGGATCTTGCTCGACTCGGACAGAAGCCCCGTTCCGAGATAGGTTCCCTTGCGACTCACCACGTCGACGAGCGATCCGTTCTCGATGCCCGCAGCTCCCGCAGCCGGCTCAAGCGCGTCGACTTCGGCGGCGTACACCCACGGATGCCCCTTCCCCAAAGCGTGCTCGCCCTTCGGCGTGATAGTGGCACGAGGATACGGCCGCAAAGTTTTCATGGGAATCCTTTCGAGGGGATGACATAGAAGACGCGATACGGAATAGCCACGAGTAGGGGATCATCGCCGAGTTTCACCTACGCTGCGGAAAAGTCAGAATCCGGAAAG
>CAKTSW010000066.1 GCA_934613165.1 uncultured Ellagibacter sp. | reverse complement strand
AGCATGATGTTGCTCGGCTTGAGGTCGCGATGGATGAGGGGCGGGTCGAAGGCTCCATGCAGCTCGGCGAGCGCGTCGGTAAGCCGCAGCCCCACGTCAATCGCGAGTGCGGAGCCGGGGCCGGTGCGCTTGACCACGGCGTCGAGCGTTTCGCCCGGCACGAGCTCCATCACGACGACGCGCTCCTCCCCCGCGTCGTGGCAGTCGTATACATGCGGGAGATGCTTGAACGCGGCGCCCGCTTCGCATGCTGCGGCGAGCTTTTCGTACGCGCCGCCGATTCCCTGGTCACGGGCGAAGCGCTTGCGGATGAAGGGACCCGAAACCGCGCCACCCGCCTCGACAAACGAGACTCTCTCAGTGCGCTCGCAACCGGTTTCCTTCAGCACCGCATCGACGCGATAGCGCGCGTCGCGTTCAAGGAGTTCAAGGTGTTTGGCAAGGTCGGGTTCCATACCATGAAATGGTAGCATCCCTATCGCCTTTGAGCGGGCAGAGCTTACGACGAGATGGTCCGCTCCCCGAACTCGTAGAGCTGTTCTTCCGTTTCGGCAAGCGTGAGGCCGCGGTCGATGCAGAAGATGATGATCGCGTCGCGGCGGTTCTTGCAGTACAGCTCGGAAAGCCCGCCAATGCGCAGCACGCGGTTCGCTTCGGTGAGCGTGCAGCCCATCGCGAAGATGAGCTGCAGGAGCTTGTCGCGCGACGGCTTGCGGTCGCCCATGAATATCTGATAGCCGAACGTGGGGTTGAGCCCCGCGGCTTTCACGACCGCAGGACGAGAGAGGCCTTTCTCCTCGAGGAGGTTCTGAAGGTAGATCGGCAAGCTCGGGTGGTTGATGTGGTGTTCGTCGGCGAACCGCGCAGGATCGGGCGAATCAAGAAGCTCCCGAAGGAGCTCTTCGGTCAAAGGCTCATCCACGAGAAGCTCCTTTCGGCTGGGACATTTTCGCTACGATAGCTCAATCTGCACTGCGCTAATTCCGGGAATTGAAATTTGCTTGCCAAGCGTCGATTTGTAGCTTTGAAGACCCGTACATTTGCCATATACCGTCACCGTATCATCCTCAAGAATGCGCGACGACATGATTGACGGATTGTAGACGACAAGGACGATATCGTCGTATTTCCCATCTGTGGCAATGCGAAGATTATTAGTGCCCGCACCCTCAACGACTTGAAGGACCTTTCCCGTGAAGACGAGTTTCTTGCCTGTGTAATCGTCTGGGTTTCGAGCGACGTCTGAATAAGAAACACTTTGATACGTTGTGGGATCGAATACCTCTTCGAGTTTACCCAGAGCCGAATTGAGAGCGTTTTTTGCTTTGTCGACATCTGCCTTTGTCGCGTCTTCATTATCGGCAACTTGCTGAGCAGCGATGCGCGCTTCGTCCACAGATGAGTAGGAAGCTGGCGTGTAGGCAGACTGATCGAGGGCTGCGGCCTTTTCAATTGCCTCATTAAGAGCGCTCTTATCTACGGCTTCGATTTGCACTGTGCTTGATTTATCTGTATTCGAGGAACCGGAGCCTTGCGATGCGGGATTTGCTTTTCCGCCCCCTGATCCAGCCAAACATACTAAAGCGACGACAATCACAACAACAGCAATTGTCTTTTTTGAAACCTTTCTTTTAGATCCCGTTATTTCGGTGGGCTCATTAGCCGAAGAGGCTTTTCTTTTGATAATCCCCATAACCGTTCTCCTTTGACTTCGACAATTGTTTCTAGTCAAATGGTAGAAAAGGGCAGCCGAAATATCATTAGCTCGCAGCTAATTAACCCCCATATAACCCTTCGGAACGCTTTTCAACACTAAGCAGCAAAATCGCAGGTAGATTATCTATTTATCTGAAAGCCCCACAACACTCGGCAACGCTCCGAGCGGGATTACTCGTACCGAAATTCGTACCACTCACCCCAAAGGTCGCAGGACAAACAAACATAGCAAACAAAAAGGGCCGTCTTGAGCAGTCCACCCGCCTCGTAAACGCGTCCATATGCAAGACGAGCCCCAGTGACTTGAATCAGAGGTCATTCCTGGGGCCATAGACTGAAGTATAGCAGCCCACTGCTACAGTTTCACGTCCGCTGGCGCAGGATGCTCGGCAACGAACCGCTCGACAGCCGTCCTGCCGTCGGCGCTGCGAAGGCTCCTGCGAGCCTCAGGGCAGAGGGCACAGAAGAGCTCGTCGATGTCGGCATCGACATCTCTTGACGAGTAGCCGCCCTCGCCGGGGTTGAAGAGTCGCTCGCTGTGGGCCACGCGGTTGCGTAGCTTATTGATCGCCTCGAGCCTGAGATTGAGTCTCGCACGGTCGGTACCGGCAGGCCATGCGGCATGAAGGTACGGGATCCACAAATCGCGCTCTCGACTTCGGTCGGTCATATGAGCCCAGAAACCCAGCATGAGGCCAGCGACCACCTGGTCAGGATTCGACGGGTCGTGGGCGCGGCGGCGGGCATCCTCCACAGCGCGACGGTTCACCAGATTCACGTCTCGCAGCTTCTTCGCCTTGCTCTTGCGCATGATGGGGCACGTCACCGGGGAGTTCACGTCGAAGAGCCAGTGGGTGTCTCCGTTGAAGCGCTCGGTGATCACTCGATCGTAGGCGTTACGCAGCGCCAGCTCGAAATGGGCGATGTCGCCCATGAGCGCCTGCCCGAGCATGAGGTTCCACTCGTGCAATTCGAGCGCACGATCGACGTCACCGCCGCACGCGTCGAGGTACGAGGAGAACCTCGACGACGAGAGCCAACGTTCCGCCCACTCGCGGCGCGACTCGATCTCGGGATCTCTAGGCTCGTCGATCATTCGCTATCTCCTATAGATACGATTTAGGCCCGGTGACTTGAATCAGCGGTCATCCCGGGCCCATCGCTATACAGTATACCCTCAGATGGCGGATATACTGTATAGATTTTCGATAACGAAGGCCGAGCCGTTGCAGACGAGAAGCTTTATGGAATCGAGGCCTGCACGCTCGAGCTCCTTATTGGGCAGTGCTCCTATTTACACAACCCATGCTTCTGCAACTCATTACTTCAAAAGCCCATTGTCGCCCAAATAGTCGACGAAAGCATCGATAATTCGACTCGTGCGTGCCTCGATATCGGCCTCAGTAAAATCTCTCGTAATTTGCGACAAATGTCTGAGTTCAACGATTTCGGTTCCAGCTTTGTGTTTACCGTTACTATCGATAAATCCCTCATAATACTTACGCTTGTCGCAAAACCTATAATCCGCCGCGCGTATGTTTACGCGCTTCTCAAGCAATGCCTTGTTGCCCAATGCCTCAAGATTGGCACGATTAGTGAGAGGGTCAACCTCGTTGCGTTTTTTTGCGTAGATATGCTCGATCTCGAGTGTCGTATCCGGATTCATGAGGGGCTGATCGGAATCGCTGTAAGCCCACCAGGTAAGCATTGATTTCGTTACAGGCCGGCCATTGGTGAATACATAAGCATGAAAGCGTTCGGCGATGCCCCCGCGGTCGAAGCGATGGTTCGGAAACCCTACCGGACGATGCTCGACGATGTTGATCATCTCGGGATACACTGGTGAACGTAATGCATTCACACCAGGGCGTTCAATAGCATAGGCAAAGATGAACGCCGTGATCTTATTAAGGAAAACGTAGAGTCCATCGTCGTCGAGACGGTTTTCGGTGTCGCGATTCGCAAGGAACCACACGCTCAAAAGATAGGTCCACATGCCATTGGGCGCGTAGTTCAACACGAATAGCCTTCGCAGCACAGGCTCTGAAAATCCTTCCTGCGCATCAACGCGCCTCCAGAAGTCGAGTAGCGCCTCCAGGTCGCTCAGCGTTCCGTCTTCCTTGAGCATTGCATAGCCATCAGCGCCGAAAAAATCACGCAGCGAAGCCGTGGTGGTATCACGGATGCCTTTCCTAGCACGACGATAGTACATATAGCGCGTAAACAGCTCATCTGTCGGTGTCCCACGCATAGGATGAAAAATCGCGTTCGCGCCCTCCTCAAGCGCCTTCCAACGACGGACGAACTCGTCCTTGCGTCCTGCGTCGGAATAATACTTGTAGAACTGACTCTTAAAGATATCAGCATCCGAAAGCGGCAGGCCGCGATCGTTGAGCGTCGAAAAGATACGCAGCGCCGTATCCTGAGACTCCGCCTCGATAGGCAATAAAATCACGTTGTTGATAACACGCGTTGCCATGTAAACGGTGTAGGTAGGCCATTCGCTCACCAGCTGTTCAATCTTCTTCTGAAAAAAGGAGAAGTTTCGGGCATACGCGCTCTTCCAGCCCGAGCCGACGGTACCCGCCCGAAGGATTTTGAGAAATTCGCCCTTATCGCTGTCCGAAGCTACCTCAGAGTCTATCTTGAGTCGCTCGATGTCGGGCTCGTCGAATTCGTCAGTCTTCCAGACGCAGCGGGCGATCGCTTCGCGCATCTTCAGCGACTGCTTGTCTTTCATGTTGGCGAACTTGTCATAAAATGCACGTAACAGAAGCATGATAGTAGTAAGACGTTGCTGGCCATCAATGATTTCAAGCTGTCCGGAAGAGTTCTTGAAGGTGACGATAGGACCCAAGAAATACTCGTCGTTCTCGCTGTCGAAGCGCTCATAGTCATCGCAGGGGAAAGCAAACGCAAACAAATCGTCCCACAAAGTTGCGCACTCATCCTCACCCCAAGCGTAGGGCCTTTGGTAATCAGGGATGAGAAAATCAGACTTCTTATCTGTGAGAAGATCGCGAATAGACCGCTGATCGATGTTGAGCTTTGACATGCGTGCTTACCTCCATGCAAGTGAACCGTGCATATAAAAAATTATACACATGGGAAAATGCCGTCTCCATAGCTACGCGTTAACGAACCCCGTGATTTGAGCAGGTTTGGGAGGGTACGGAGTGCGGTAGAGGTCTCGCGCGTCTCGGCAAAAGCCCAAATCGTGTGTTGTCGTAAACGGCAGCAACTCCGAGTACGAGTTGAAACCTGAACAAATCGCGGGGGTTTGATTCGGTAGGCACTCGTCCCAAGCACAAAAGCAGGAAGAACGGTTTCCCGTCCTCCCTGCTTCGCTTGCACGAGTGTCGCGCCCGCGTTTCCGTGCCCGACACTCGCCTGTAAGCCTTCATGAATCCGAATTCGGTCTCAGCACGCAGCTTTTACTGTTTCGAAGCCGACACGACACAGAATTTCTACGCCTGGGAATCTGCCCCCATTGCACAGCTCTTGCGCTTCCAAACCGGCCTTTAATGCAGCCTTTACGCCTCCATACCCAGTTTCAGGGCTTGCTTGTTCTTGTCGATGAGCGCGGCCTTTTTCGGCGGCACGCACTTGTCGATCGCGGCGAAGAGCACGTCCTCGTCGCAGAACGGGTCAGCCGCGAACAGCGCGCCCACGAGCACGATGTTACCGAGTCCCTTGAGCCCCGCCTTCTCGGCAAGCTCGGTCGCCGGAACGGCCTTCACCGTGACGTCGGCGCGCGAAGGCAGCGTCGGCGCGAGCGTCGAGTCCGCAATGATGAGCCCGCCCGGTTCCACCGCGTCCGCGAACTTGTCGAGCGACGGCTGGTTCATCGCGACGAGCACCTGCGGCACCGTGACGAGCGGGCTTCCGATCGGGTCCTTCGCCAGGCTCACGCTGCAGTTCGCCGTGCCGCCGCGCATTTCGGGCCCGTAAGAGGGCAGCCACGACACCTCGCGCTCGGAGATGAGCCCCGTGTAGGCGATAGCCTTTCCCGCGAACAGCACGCCCTGCCCGCCGAAGCCGGCGAGCACGATACGACGGTCGTCAAAAGATTGAGCACCCATTAGTTGCCCCCCTTCGCCGACGCGTGTTGGGCGATCGGGCACGCGGCCGAGCGGGTCGACGCCGCCTCCGCCGCGTTCGCGAAGCCGTCGGCGACGACGTCGCGGTACACGCCGAGCGGGTAGTACGGCAGCATGTTCTCGCGCATCCACGCGAACGCCTCCTGCGGCGTCATGCCCCAGTTGGTCGGGCACGTCGACACCACTTCGACGAACGAGTACCCCACCCCGTCGATCTGGTATTGGAACGCCTTCTTGATGGCGCGCTTCGCCTTGCGGATGTTCTTGGGGCAGTCCACCGTGACGCGCTCGATGTACGCCGGGCCGTCGAGCGTGCTCAGAAGCTCGCATACGCGCACGGGGTACCCCGCCGTCGACACGTCGCGCCCGTAGGGCGACGTTTGCGTGACCTGGTTCGGAAGGCTCGTCGGAGCCATCTGGCCGCCGGTCATGCCGTAGATCGCGTTGTTGATGAAGATGACGGTGATGTGCTCGCCGCGCGTCGCCGCATGGACGGTCTCGGCCATGCCGATGGACGCCAAGTCGCCGTCGCCCTGGTAGGCGAACACGACATTGTCCGGCAGCACGCGCTTCACGCCGGTTGCGACCGCGGGCGCGCGGCCGTGCGCGGCCTCGATCATGTCGCACCCGAAGAAGTCGTAGGACATGACGGAGCAGCCGACCGGCGCGACGCCGACGGTTTCCCCTTCCACGCCGAGTTCGTCGATCGTTTCGCACACGAGGAGATGGACGATGCCGTGCGTGCAGCCCGGGCAGTAGTTCGTCACAACGGGCAAAAGGGAATGGGGACGTTCGAACACGATCTTCTCTTTCTCGGCCATTACCTTCCCCCTTCCTTTTCCGCGATGCCGCGAATAGCGCCGAGCACCTCTTCGGGCGTCGGGATGATGCCGCCGGTGCGGCCGTAGAACTCGACCGGAGCGCGCCCGTTCACGGCGAGGCGAACGTCATCGACCATCTGGCCCATGTTCATCTCGACCGAAAGGTAGGCCTTGGCGTTCGGGATGGTGCGCTCGATGGCCTGGGTCGGGAACGGCCACAGCGTGATCGGGCGCAGAAGGCCCGCCTTCACGCCAGCCTCGCGCGCTGCGACGACCGCGCTTCGCGCCACGCGGCTCGATGCGCCGAACGCGACGACGACGATCTCGGCATCGTCGCACATGAACGTTTCAGCTCGCTGCTCCTTTTCCTTGATGACCTCGTAGCGCTTGAAGCGCTTGACGTTCAAATCCTCCAAGGCCTCGGCCGTGAGGTAGAGCGAGTTCACGATGTTGTGGGCGCGCTTGTTCTTGTGCCCGTTCGTCGCCCAGGGCTTTTCGGGCAGGCTTTCCTTCGGCTCGGGAAGCACGACCGGTTCCATCATCTGGCCGAGCATGCCGTCGGCGAGCACCATCACGGGCGTGCGGTACTCGTCGGCCAGATCGAACGCATCGTAGACGCAGTCGGCCATTTCCTGCACGGTGGACGGCGCGAGCA
>CAKTSW010000065.1 GCA_934613165.1 uncultured Ellagibacter sp. | reverse complement strand
CAGTACGACACGCCGCGCCCCGCAAGCTCGTCTTCGCGCGCAAGGCCGAGCTTTCTCGGGCGTGCGCCGCTCGCCACCACGACCGAGCGCGCCTCGTAAGCACCGAACGCGGTCGTAAGCACCTTCTGCGGGCCTGCGAAATCGGCCGAGGTCACTTCCTCGCTTATCGTTTTCACGCCGAAATTGTCAGCCTGTTCCTTCATCGACCAGGCAAGGTCGAAGCCGCCCGTGCCGTTCGCGAAGCCCGGGTAGTTCTCGATGCGCTCGGTCTGGGCAAGCTGCCCGCCGGGCGAGATGCGCTCGAACACGACGACGTTAAGCCCTGCGCGCGCGGCGTAAAGTCCGCAGCTAAGCCCCGCCGGGCCCGCTCCGATGACCGCGAGGTCGTATGCGTTTTCGGCCGAGAAGCCTTGCTCGGTGCCACACATGGTTAGTCTCCTTTCGTTCGTTTCCGCCCGCCTTGCACGCGGGCGCGAATGCCCCGCCGCGCAACCGCGCGCAGAGCCTAAGAAAGCGAAGGGGCCGCAAAGCTTCGCGCCCTGCGACCCCCTGAATCGATTGAGCTTTCGGCCTTTACGCCAGCAGCGCGAGCACGTTCTGCTTCGGCTGTGCGCCTACCGTTTGGCGCTTGACCTGGCCGTTCTCGAACACGATGAGCGTCGGCACGCTCATGACGCCGTAGCGCTGCGCGATGTCGGGGCTCTGATCGATGTCGAGCTTCACGACCTTCGCCTTGCCGGCGACCTCGGCGGCGACCTCTTCGAGCACCGGGGCCAGCATGCGGCACGGACCGCACCACGTGGCGAAGAAATCGACGAGCACGGGAACGTCGGACTCGAGAACCTTCGACTGGAAATCGGCGGAAGTTACTGCTTCACTCATGACTTGCCCTCCTGTCGGCCTTTACGGCCATGGAAAACGTTTCCGGCGCGTTTTCGGCGCCGGCTCACTTTTCTATAATTGTATCGGCAGGGTGCGCCCTGTAAACCAGCTGTTACTGGAGCGGCACGAAATTACACTATACTGGTAACGTTTCGAGAGAAAGCGCCTGAATATGACCGAGAAAACCGACACGGCAAGCGCCGAAAACGCCCCGGAGGCGGCGAAAGCTTCGGGCACGCGCCCCTTCCCGCCTTGCGCCTGGGAGGGCGCGCCCGTGACCCACGCGAACCTCGTTTTGGAGGGCGGCGCCATGCGCGGCCAGTTCACCGCCGGCGTGCTCGACTTCTTCATGGACCAAAAACTGTTCTGCGAGCGCGTCATCGGCGTGTCGGCGGGCGCCCTGTGCGGCGGCAACTATGTCGCCGGCGCCGCAGGCCGGTCGAGCTTCATCAACGTGAAGTACTGCACCGACAACCGCTACCTTTCGATGCAGAGCTTCGTGCGCACGGGCAACGCCTACGGCCGCGACTTCGCGTTCCACGAGATCCCCGACGTGCTCGACCCCTTCGACAAGCACGCCTTCGCCGCCTCGCCCATGACGCTCGAGGTGGTATCGACGAACCTGGAAACCGGCGAAGCCGACTACCACGAGGTGCGCGACTACGACGCCGACCTGGACTACCTCATCGCGTCGTCCTCGATGCCGCTCGTGAGCAAGACCGTCGAAGTCGACGACAAGCTCCTGCTCGACGGCGGCACCGCCGACAGCGTGCCGCTTGTGCACTCCCTGCTCACCGGCGCAAAGAAGCACGTGGTCGTGCTCACGCAGGCCGCAGACTACGTGAAGAAGCCGAACAAGCTTCTGGCCCTCATGCGCCAGCGCTACGCCGACTACCCGTACTACCTCGATCGGCTGGCGTACCGCCATTACGAGTACAACCGCCTGTACCGTTGGATCGCGCGCGAGGAGGCCGCGGGGCGCGTGTTCGTCATCCGCCCGCAAAAGCCCGTCACCGTCGCGTCGATGGAGCACAGCGCCGACAAGCTTCTCGACCTGTACGAACAGGGGCTTGCGTGCGCAGCCGAGGCCTGGCCCGCGCTTCAGGAATACCTGGCGAAGTAGCATGGCCGCCGACTTCGTATCGCTTTTCGTCGCCACGCTCGTGGCCGCATGCGCGCCGCTTATCGCGCGCATCGTCCCGCGGGGGCTCGTGCCCGAAACCGTCATCCTACTTCTGGCGGGCGCCTTGCTCGGGCCGCACATGGCGGGCATCATCAACCTGAGCGACTCCGTCACCATGGTGTCCGAGCTGGGGCTCGCGTTCCTGTTCCTTCTGGCAGGCTACGAGATCGACCCGAAAAGCCTGTCGAATGCGCAGGGCAAGCGCGGGCTTGCCGCATGGGCGGTGAGCATCGCGCTCGCGTTCGCAGCGGTGGGGCTCACGGGGCAGTTCGCGACGGGCGACGTCGGCGGCATCGCCGTGGCGATTGCCCTTACCACCACGGCGCTCGGCACGCTCATGCCCATCTTGAAGGAACGCAGCCTGGAGGGCACGCCGGTCGGCAACGCGATCCTGTCGTTCGGCACCTGGGGAGAGCTCTGCCCCGTGCTGGCGATGGCGCTTCTGCTGTCTTCCCGCAGCGAGTGGAAGACGCTGATCATCCTCGCGGCCTTCGTGGCGCTCTGCATCGTCATGGCGGTGATCCCGGCGAAGGCGCGCCGGGCCGGGCACCGCGTGTACAACTTCCTCGCCTCCAAGCGCAATTCCACGTCGCAAACGTTCGTGCGCGCGTGCGTCGTGCTGCTCATCGGGCTCGTCACCGTGTCGGCAGTGTTCGACCTCGACATCGTGCTCGGCGCGTTCGCCGCCGGGTTCGTGCTGCGCTACGTCGTTCCCGAAGGCGACCACGAGCTCGAATCGAAGCTCGAGGCCATCGGGTACGGGTTCCTCATCCCCGTGTTCTTCGTCGTGTCGGGGGCGAAGATCAACCTGGCGGGCGTGGGCGCCGAGCCGCTTCTGCTCGTCGGGTTCATCGTGGCGCTGCTGCTCATCCGCGCGGTGCCGATCGTCGTCGCGCTTTCGGTCGGCAAAGGCAAAGCGGAGCTTTCCATGCACAACCGCATCACCGTGGCGCTCTACTGCACCACCGCGCTGCCGCTCATCGTCGCCGTGACGTCGGTCGCTGTGAAGGTGGGGGCGCTTTCGCAGGACACCGCCGGCGTGCTCGTCGCGGCGGGCGCGGTGACCGTGTTCCTCATGCCGCTTTTGGCCTCGCTCACCTACCGCGTCGTCGACGCGAAGCCCATCGAGGCTGTGCACGAAATCGCCGCGCACCCGCACGACATCAAGTCGATCCTGCATGACCACTGGGAAATGGAGCAGATGCTCGCGCATCAGGAGGCGGCGGCGCGCATCGCCGCGAAGCGAGGACTCGTCGCCGATCAGGAAATCCCCTGGCAGGAGGCCGCTTTCGCCCTGCAGCGCAAGAGCGCGCGCAAGCGGGCGCTCGAGGTCGCCATCGACGCCGCAGCGCAGGACATCGCCGCCCATCGCGACCAGATCGAGCGGATCATAGAAGAGGGGCCGAACGAAAGCGACCTGAAGTCGATGCGAGAGCGGCGCGAGGGCAGGCGTACGCGCATCGCACGGGCCGCCGTGCGCGAGTACAACCGCCGTCTCGAGGAAATCGGCCGCCTGAAGCGCGGCGACGAGGACCGCTGACGCTGGCTAGGCGCATGCGCTTTAAGAAGATGTCCTCAAGCGAAGGCGGACGGATGCGAAAGATTCATTGGGATATGCAATAATTCCTCTTCAAGCGTTTATATCCTTTTTAGAATATCTTTATTCTTTTCAATAAACTTCATGTTGAAATCCGCAAAAGCCTCTGGTGATTCAGGGGCTTTATTTTTCAGCCATTCAATCTGCACATGACATATAGCGCCTGACAGTAAAAAAATATTGTAGCGGTCAATAGAATTTGACGGCATATCCCCAATCGCATTGATAAGGAACTGATCCGTATTGTCCTGAATCAGTTCGTAAAAACCATTGGAACATAGCAACAGGATTTCCGCCCTATGCTCAAGATAATACTCATATAACGTGATCAAGTTCTGGCGGATTGTTTTCGCATCAGCATCCAGCTGCTTCATCATTCGGCTAGCAAGCTCCTGATTCATCTGTTCAATGTAAAAATATATGACATCTTCCAATGAAGAAAAGTTTCTATAATAAGATGCTTTGGCAACACCTGACGCTGAGATTATGTCCGAGACTCTGATTTCGGAGAATCTTTTCTTTTCCATAAGCGAAAACAGGGCTGTCTGAATACTTTTTTTAACGCGTATATTTTCAATATGCCGCTTATCGTCAGGCTTCATTTTTCCTCCTTGCGCTTTATCTGATACCAAAACCGGGAAATGGTCTCAGGTCTCTTATTCTCAGTCTATCGCAAAAGTGATTCAATTCGTATCAGATACTAATAGTATCAGATAAAACGACACGCAATACGAAAGGCTATTTTCATGGAGAATGAGAGAAATTTGGAGGTATTCAGCAGCATGCCAGTCCCGAAAGCTGTAATGAGGAACGCACTGCCGGCTATGGCCGCCATGCTGATGGTGCTTGTCTATAATCTGGCCGATACCTTCTTTATCGGCCAGACGCATAACGCTTTACTGGTCGCCGCAGTGTCTCTTGCAACACCGGTATATTTGATTTTTATGTCTTTGGGAACTTTGTTTGGAATCGGCGGAACTTCCGTAATATCCAGATCATTGGGAGAAAAGAATAAAGAAAAAGCCAGAAAAACTTGCGCTTTTTGTTTTTGGGGTTGTGCATTTACAGGTATCTTGCTGGCGGCATTGATTCTTATATTTATGGACCCGATTTTGAATTTAATCGGTGCCAGTGCGGATACTTACGAATATGCGAAAAGCTATCTGAGCATCATTGTATTTGCCGGACCATTTGTCCTTATTTCGAACTGCTATGGCAACGTCGTCCGTACAGAAGGGGAATCCGGAAAGGCAATGTTTGGATTATTGCTTGGGAACCTTGTCAATGTAATCTTAGATCCTATTTTTATTCTTGCGCTCGGATTGGACATTAAAGGTGCCGCAATCGCAACTGTGATTGGAAACATTGTCGGCGCAGGGTTTTATATCTCTTATTTCCTAAAAGGGAAATCCATGCTTTCTATCAGGCTGAAGGATTTTACCGTAAAGCAGGGAATCGCTACGAGTGTTCTGGCTATTGGCGTTCCGGCTGCTTTAGGTGACGTGTTGATGAGCGTATCCCAGATTATCATTAACAGTCAGATGTCCCATTATGGAGACATGGCAGTTGCCGGAATGGGTGTTGCAATGAAAGTTATCACGATTACCGGCATGATCTGCATGGGCTTGGGGCAAGGTATACAGCCGATTCTCGGTTATTGTGTAGGCGCTAAAACATGGAAACGCTTTAAAGACGTCTTTAAGTTCGCGATTATTTTCGCTCTTATTCTAGGAACAGTCCTTGCAGCTATCTGCTATGTATTCACCAACCAGATTGTAAGCGCTTTTCTCACAGACCAGACTGCTTTTTCTTATGCAGTCCAGTTTGCAAGGATACTTCTTTCCACCAGTTTTCTTTTCGGCGTATTTTATGTACTGGTCAACGCACTTCAGGCAATGGGAGCAGCAACTCCAGCACTGCTTATCAGCATGAGCCGCCAGGGGATCATATTCATTCCTGCATTATTTATTTTACAGGCTATTGTCGGAATGACCGGACTCGTATGGGCGCAACCTGCCGCTGATGTATTGTCTATTCTCATCGCGGCTCTATTATTCGGAAAAACTATGGCGAAAATGCAGCTTGCATAAAATTATTCTCGATTTGGACCGGGAGGTTTTGTCTTTATTAGCGAAATCGTCGTTTTTCGAACGCACAAGGCAATCGTTCCTGTTCGGGCGAGCCTGCGCCGAATAGCGCGTTTGCGAGGGTGAAGCCGCCGCAAGCGCTATTCGGGGAAGAAGACCTCGTTCACGCGGGCCTGCTCGAATTCGTCGCGCTTTTCGAGCAGGCTGCCCACCACCATGAGCGCTCCGGCGACGACGATGCCGATGACGATCTGGTGCAACCCCATGACTTTGAACCCGAGCGCCATGCACACGCAGTACGAAAGCGTGCCGCCCGCCATCGACAGGATCGCGCCGAGCTTGCCGGCCCGCTTCCAGAACAGCCCGCACACCATCACCCAGAAAAACGCCGTCTCGAGGCCGCCGAACGCGAACATGTTGATCTTCCAGATGACGTCGGGCGGCACGACGGCGAGCACGAACACGGCGACACCCACGGCAAGCGTCACAGCCTGGCTCGCCCATGCGAGGGCCCGCTCACTCGGGTGTGTGCCGCGCGCGGCCGCATGATGCAGGCACACGTCCTTCACGATAGCCGACGACGACGCGATGAGCAGCGACGACACGGTCGAAATCGACGCCGCGATCGGCCCCACGATGGCGACGCCCGCAAGCCAGGACGGCAGGGTCTGCACGATCGCGCGCGGGATGATGTTGTCCACGCTCCCGCCGTAATCGGCGAGGCTGCCGGTTAAGACGCCGGCCGACAAGACGCCGAGCGCCGTCACCCCGATCATCATGACGCCGATGATCACCGTGCCCACCACAAGCGCGCCGCGAAGCGACTTCGTGTCCTTGAACCCCATGCAGCGCACCATCGACTGCGGCAGCACGAACGTGAGCGCACCGACGAGCAGCCACTGCGTGAAGTACAGCGACGCGGGCATGGCTCCGCCCGAAAACGGCTCGAGCATCTCGGGGTGGTTCGCCGCGATGACGTCCATGATGTTCTCGTAGCCGCCGCCGGCGGAAAGGATTCCCGCCGCGAGGACGAAGATGCCGACGAGCATGACGACGCCGCAGAGCGCGTCGGTCATGGCGACGCCGCGGAAACCACCGATCGTGGTGAACAGCACCACGGCCACGCCGAAGATCACGAGCCCCACCGTGTAGGAATAGCCCGTGACGGCCTCGAACAGCTTCGCGCCGCCGACGAACTGCGCGACCATCGTCGCGGCGAAGAACACGACCACCACAAGCGCGCTCACGTTCGCGAGCGCGTTAGACCCGTAGCGTGCACGGATGACGTCTATCACCGTGACCGCATCGATGCGGCGCGCGATGAGCGCGAGTTTCTTGCCCATGATGCCGTAGAGCAAAACGAGGGCGGTCACCTGCACGACCGCCATATAGACCCAGCCCCAGCCGACCGACCACGCCTGGCCGGGACCGCCGACGAACGAGCTCACCGAACCGTACGTCGCGATGGTGGTCATAGCGAGCACGAACCCGCCGAGCGCGCGGTTGCCGATGAAGTACTCTTTCACGAACCCGCTCTGAGCCTGGGCG
>CAKTSW010000064.1 GCA_934613165.1 uncultured Ellagibacter sp. | reverse complement strand
GAGTAGTCGACGCGCTTGCCGAGCAGGTTCTGGCGGAAGCGGCCCTGCTTGCCCTTGAGCATGTCGGAGAGCGACTTGAGCGGGCGGTTGCCCGGGCCCGTGACGGGGCGGCCGCGGCGGCCGTTGTCGAACAGCGAGTCGACGGCTTCCTGCAGCATGCGCTTCTCGTTGTTGACGATGATCTCGGGCGCGCCGAGGTCGAGCAGGCGCTTCAAGCGGTTGTTGCGGTTGATGACGCGGCGGTACAGGTCGTTCAGGTCGGACGTCGCGAAACGGCCGCCGTCGAGCTGGACCATAGGACGCAGATCCGGCGGGATGACTGGGATGACGTCGAGGATCATGTCGGAAGGCTTGTTGGTGGACTTCATGAAGGAGTCGACCACCTTCAGGCGCTTGATGGCCTTCGCGCGCTTCTGGCCCTTGCCGTTGGCGATGACGTCGCGAAGCTCCTCGGCGGTTTCCTCGAGGTCCATCGCGTCGAGCAGGTCGCGCACGGCTTCGGCGCCCATGCCGCCCGTGAAGTAGTTCTTGTAGTTCAGGCGCATCTCGCGGTAGAGCGACTCGTCGGGAACGAGCTGCTTGGGCTCGATCTTCATGAACGCCTCGAAGGCGTCCTGACGCAGCTGCTTGCGCTCGATGAACTCTTCGTGGATGTCGGCGATCTCGGCCTCGACCTCTTCGGGGGTCATGCGCTCGTCTTCGTCGATGTCGTCGACGAAGTCGTCGTCCTCGGGGACGTAGTCCGTGCCGAGACGGCGCGTCGCCTCGATGAGGCGGTCGCGCTCGGCGTCGAGTTCCTCAAGGTCGCCCGCAAGCTCGTCGCGGAGCTCGTCGGCGTCCTCGTCGCGGCCTTCCTTGTCGACCGAGGTGATGATGGAGCTGGCGAAATACAGCACCTTCTCCAGCTCTTTCGGCGGGATGTCGAGCAGGTAGCCCAGGCGGGACGGGGAACCCTTGAAGTACCAGATATGGGACACCGGAGCGGCGAGCTCGATGTGGCCCATGCGCTCGCGGCGAACCTTGCTGCGGGTAACCTCGACGCCGCAGCGCTCGCAGACGATGCCCTTGAAGCGCACGCGCTTGTACTTGCCGCAGGCGCATTCCCAGTCCTTGGTGGGGCCGAAGATCTTCTCGCAGTACAGACCGTCCTTTTCAGGCTTCAAGGTACGGTAGTTGATGGTCTCCGGCTTCTTCACCTCGCCGTGCGACCAGCTGCGGATGTCATCGGCGCTCGCGAGGGAGATGCGAAGCGCATCGAAGTTGTTAACGTCGAATTCAGATGCCATCTCTTACTCCTCTCCGCCGATAAGGTCGTTCGTCGTGTCGTTTGATGAATCGCCCATCAATTCTCCCAGTTCAGCTGCGATGTCATCGAGAGCCTTGTCGGACTCTTCCTCGGTCAGCTTGGCGTCGGCGGCGATCGCGTCGAAGAGCTCCTGATCGGAATCGTTATCCTCGGGCTTCTGCTTCACGCCTTCGTCCTCGCTGATGGGCTGCATGTCGTGCCCCTCGAGCTCGATGTTCAAGCACAGCGACTTCATTTCCTTTACGAGAACCTTGAAGCTCTCCGGCACCTCCGCGGGCGGGATGTTCTCGCCCTTGACGATGGCCTCGTAAGACTTCACGCGGCCGGCGGTGTCGTCGGACTTCACGGTCAAGATTTCCTGCAGCACGTTGGAGGCGCCGTACGAGTAGAGCGCCCACACTTCCATCTCGCCGAAGCGCTGGCCGCCGAACTGGGCCTTGCCGCCGAGGGGCTGCTGGGTGATCAAGCTGTAGGGGCCGGTCGAGCGGGCATGGATCTTGTCGTCGACCATGTGGCCCAGTTTCAGGATGTAGGTCTGGCCCACGGTGATCGGTTCGCGGAACTTCTCGCCGGTGCGGCCGTCGTACAGCCAGGTCTTGCCGGTACGGGACAGCTGCGGCACGAACTCGTCGCGCGCCTTGTCGCCGTACTTCTTGTGATTGATGTTGATGAGGTTCTTGTTGGCGTGCTCGATGGCGTCCGAGATCTCGTCTTCGGTTGCGCCGTCGAATACCGGCGTTGCCACGAACTGCGGGCCCTCGACCGGCTCGTCGGTGTCCTCGTCAGACCAGCCCCACTTCGCCGCCCAGCCGAGGTGGTTCTCAAGCAGCTGGCCGACGTTCATACGGGAAGGAACGCCGAGGGGGTTCAGCATGACGTCGATCGGGGTGCCGTCGGCGAGGTAAGGCATGTCCTCGACGGGCAGCACGCGGGAGATGACGCCCTTGTTGCCGTGACGGCCGGAGAGCTTGTCGCCCTGCTGGACCTTACGCTTCTGGGCCACGAAGATGCGGACGAGCTCGTTGACGCCGGGCGCCAGCTCGTCGCCGGCGGCGCGGCTGAAGCGGTGGATGCCGATGACGCGGCCGCCGGAGCCGTGGGGCACCTTGAGCGAGGTGTCGCGGACTTCGCGGGCCTTCTCGCCGAAGATGGCGCGCAGAAGGCGCTCTTCGGCAGTGAGCTCGGTTTCGCCCTTCGGGGTGACCTTGCCCACGAGCACGTCGCCGGGGAACACCTCGGCGCCCACGCGGATGATGCCGTCCGCGTCGAGGTCGGCGGTCATGTCCTCGGACATGTTCGGGATCTCGCGGGTGATTTCCTCGGGGCCGAGCTTGGTGTCGCGCGCGTCGACTTCGTATTCGGAGATATGAATGGACGTGAGCAGGTCTTCGGCAACCACGCGTTCGGACACGATGATGGCGTCCTCGTAGTTGTAGCCTTCCCACGGCATGTAGGCGACCATGAGGTTCTGGCCGAGCGCCAGCTCGCCGCCGTCGCACGACGGGCCGTCGGCGAGCACGTCGCCCGCCTGGACCTCGTCGCCCTTGCGGACGATCGGGCGGTGGTTGATGCAGCCCGACTGGTTGGAGCGCTGGAACTTCGGCACGAGGTACTCGTCGTACTCGCCGTCGTTGTTGAGCACGATGATGGTCTGGCCGTCGACGTAGTCCACGACGCCCGGGTTCTGGGCGATGAGGATCTCGCCGGAGTCGACCGCGATGCGGTGCTCCATGCCGGTGCCGACGAGCGGCGCATGCGGCTTGAGCAGCGGGACTGCCTGACGCTGCATGTTCGAGCCCATGAGGGCGCGGTTCGCGTCGTCGTGCTCCAAGAACGGGATGAGCGACGTTGCGACCGACGTCATCTGACGCGGGGAAACGTCCATGTAGGTAACCTGCTCGGGCGGCACTTCCTCAGGCTCGCCGAACACGCCGGCGGCGTCCTTCGTGCGGCAAAGCACGCGCGTGGCCTTGTGGAACACGCCGTCCTTGTCGGTGGTGCCGAACTCGCGCGTCTCGAGGTTGAACTTCTCGTTCGCCTGGGCGATCGTGTAGTTCTCTTCCTCGTCTGCGGTGAGGTAGTCGATGTCGTCGGTCACCTTGCCGTCGACGACGCGGCGGTACGGCGTCTCGATGAAGCCGTACGGGTTGATGCGGCCAAAGGTAGCGAGCGAGCCGATGAGGCCGATGTTCGGGCCTTCAGGCGTCTCGATCGGGCACATGCGGCCGTAGTGGGAGTTGTGGACGTCGCGGACTTCGAAGCCTGCGCGCTCGCGGGACAGGCCGCCCGGGCCGAGTGCGGACAGACGGCGCTTGTGCGTGATGCCTGCGGCGAGGTTCGCCTGGTCCATGAACTGGGACAGCTGCGAGGAGCCGAAGAACTCCTTGATGGCGGCCACGATCGGGCGGATGTTCACGAGCGACTGCGGGGTGATTTCGTCAGGTTCCTGCATGCTCATGCGCTCACGCACCACGCGCTCCATGCGCGACAGGCCGATGCGGAACTGGTTCTGGATCAGCTCGCCCACGGTGCGGATGCGGCGGTTGCCGAAGTGGTCGATGTCGTCGATGCTCACGCCCTCGTCGCCGGCATGCAGCGCGATGATGTAGCGCATCGTGCTCGTGATGTCCTCGTCGGTGAGCGTGGAAGCGTCGTTGTCGGCGTCGAAGCCGAGCTTCTTGTTAACCTTGTAACGGCCGACTTTCGCCAGGTCGTAGCGCTGCGGGTTGAAGAACAGGCCCTCGAGCAGCGTACGGGCGGAATCGATCGTGGGCGGCTCGCCCGGACGGAAGCGCTTGTACAGCTCGATGAGCGACTCTTCCTTGGTGGTGGCGGGGTCGCGGTCGAGCGTGCGCAGCACCATGTCGTCGGAGCCGAGCAGCTCGATGATCTCGTCGCGGGTCTCGGCCAGGCCAAGGGCACGCACGAGCAGCGTGGCCGGCTGCTTGCGCTTGCGGTCGATACGCACGGAGAGGATGTCGCGCTTGTCGGTTTCGAACTCGAGCCACGCGCCGCGGCTCGGGATGATCTTCGCGTTGTAGATGGTCTTGTCGGACGTCTTGTCGCGTTCGGCCGAGAAGTACACGCCCGGCGAGCGAACGAGCTGGGAAACCACGACGCGCTCGGTGCCGTTGATGATGAACGTGCCGCGCGGGGTCATGAGCGGGAAATCGCCCATGAACACTTCTTGTTCCTTGATCTCGCCCGTTTCGCGGTTGATGAAACGGATCTCGACGAAAAGCGGCGCCTGATACGAGACGTCCTTTTCCTTGCATTCGTCGACCGTGTACTTCGGCTCTCCGAAGTGATGGTCGCCGAACTCCACGCACATGTCCTTCGTGTTGTTCTCGATAGGAGCGATGTCCTGGAAGGCTTGCTGGAGGCCTTCTTCCTTGAACCACTTGAAACTATCCGTCTGGATTGCGATAAGATTAGGGACGTCCATTACGTCCGGAATCTTCGCGAAGCTTCTGCGGTTCCTATAAAGGCTGGTGGGAGCGCTAGTTTTTGCTTGGGCCACGAGGCTTTTCCTCCTTCACGCACGCACTCATTACCGTAAAAAGTTGCAATCGAAGAGAATATTATGGAAATGGCAACTCGTCAAGAAAAATTTTTACGAGCTGTGGAAGTTTTTTGTTGTTTTGCTGCTTTACCTGGGAAAACAGGATACAGAAAACGCGCTTCCCGATGCCCGAAAGGGCGCGTCTCCCGCTTGCGCGGCGGATGCGCACCGCAGCCCTGAGCTTAAAGGGCCAACCGCCGCGGACCCGAGGCGAAAGCGCATGCAGGTTCGGGTGTTGTGCAAACTTTGGGTAGGCTTTAAGGTTTATGGCCCCTTTCCGTCGCTGCGGCCGCCCGTTATCCTTGCACGCGCTAGAATGCGGCGAGAGGAAAACGAAGGTGACCCGAAAGCGAGACATAGCCGGTTCGAAGCAGGGGGCATGCGAGCCGCTTTTCGCCACCGCAGATTCCCGCGAGCCCGATGCCTCGAAACCTGGCTGGGCCGCTCGGGGGAAAAGGTCTGCCGCGGCGAAAAGCGCGATCGCCGCATACGCCCTTTCTTTCGCCGTACCCTTTTTCGTCGTGCTCGCCGCCTTCTGGACGAACAGCATCTATCCGTTCGGCGACACGTCGGTCATGATGTACGACATGCCCGTCCAGTACGCGCAGTTCTTCGGATGGCTTTCAAACGTGCTCGCAGGCGACGGCAACCTGTGGTATTCCGCGAACGCCGGGCTCGGAGGTGGAACGCTTGCCCAGTTCACCTATTACCTCTCAAGCCCGCTGAACCTGCTTGCCGCCTTCTGGGCGCCCGAGGACATGCCGTATTTCTTCAGCGTGCTCTACCTTATTAAGATTCCCCTGTGCTCGGTCGCCGCGCTCGTGTACCTGCGCGGCCGCTTCGGTGGCGGTATCGCGCGCGGCGGCGTGCGCGCGCAAGCGCTCAGCGTGGTGTTCGCCTGCGCATACGGCCTTACGTCCTACGTCACCGGCTACGCGAGCAACATCATGTGGCTCGACGGCGTGATCATGCTGCCGATCGTCTGCCTGGGCGCGCATCGCCTCGTCGCAGGGCGCGGCTGCGCGCTTCTCTTCGCAAGCGCGGCGCTCTCCATCCTCTTCAACTGGTACACCGGCTACATCGTGTGCTTCTTCTCGGTGTTCTACTTCGCCTACGAGCTCGTCCGGCTGCGCGATGAGGTGCGCGGGCGCCGCGCGCGCACGGCGCTGCGATACGCGGCAACCATGCTGCTTGCCGTGGGCGCCTCCGTCGTGCTCCTCCTCCCCACGCTTTTGGCGCTTTTGGGCGGGAAGGGGTCGGGCGCCGGCCTCGCGTCGCTTGCAGGGTCGGGCACGATCGCGATCAACCCCATCAACCTGGCGAGCTTCTTCACCATCGGCACGACCCCCGGCATCACCGTGGCGAAGGCCACGCCCGCACTCGTCATCTCGGCGGCAGCACTCGTAGGCTGCTGCGCGTTTTTCTGCGACGCCGCACGCCCGCGCACCGACCGCGCGGCGGGTGCCGGCATCGTCGGCATCTGCGCGCTCGCGTTCGTGCTCGTCCCGCTGAACACGGCATGGCTCGGGTTCGTCCCCGAGTCCTCCTACACGGGTCGCATGGGCTTCACGCTGCTGTTCGGCATCGCGGCGCTCGCGTTCGAGGGGACCTTGCACGCCGATGCGCGCTCCGTCGTCAAGGGCGGCGCGCTCGCGTTCCTCGTCGTCGGGTTCGCCATCTTCAACGTGTGGTACCAGACGCTGCAGCTGCGCCCGAACGTGACGTGCGACGTCCTCGAGCTCGCGCTCATCATCGGGTTCACGGCCTTGCTCGCGCTCTCCGCGCGGCCGACCCGCGTGCCTGGAGGCGGAATCGCAGGCGCGGGCACAAGCGCGCGCCGCCGGGCCGTACGGATACCGCGCACCCTGCAGACAGCGGGCGTTTGCCTGCTCGTCGTGCTGTTCGCGGGCGAGCAGGTCTTTTCCGCGCGCGCAGAGTTCGCGGTCTGCAACATGAGCGCAAGCGTCTACCACGACTCCGTTTCCGAGCTCGAGGATTTCTACGCCGACGCGCCGACCGACAACGGGTTCGTGCGCACCGGGCAAATCGCCCCCTACACCGGGTCCACCAAGGCCGGCGGCTCGGACTGCACGTCGCTTCTGCTGGATTCGGGTTCGTTCGACATCTATTCCTCCACGCAGGAAAGCGATATCCAAACGCTTCTACAGCACCTGGGGTATTCGAAGGTCACGCCGTTCGGCACCTGCTACGCCTCGCCGAACACCGCGGCCGACGCGCTGCTTTCGGTGACCGACATCGTAAGCGAATCGCAGCCTCCGCGCACCAACGAGGAAAACGACGGCAGGACGCTGCGCAGCACGTACCGAAAATGGGACACGACGTCTTCGCTTCCTCTCGCGTACGGCATCGCCGACGGCTCCGCAGCCCAAAGCATCGCGTGGACCGTCGACCCCTTCGCGAACCAGGAG
>CAKTSW010000063.1 GCA_934613165.1 uncultured Ellagibacter sp. | reverse complement strand
CTGACATATACGTCCCTTCCGATAATGCAAATACCAGCCGCATAGTTTAGCACATAGTGCTATCCGCACAAATACCCTTACCCCACGTCCGCACGCAATTCCCAGAAGAGACGGGCGTAGAGAGGCCCTCGTTGACTTTTTCGTGTTGTACTTATAATGTTGTACGAAGTAGCGAGATACGAAAAAGGAGCAGCTATGGAAAGCGCGATGGTCACCGGCCGCATGGACAGCGGAAAGAAGTTCGCCGCCGCCCGCATCCTGGAACGCGAAGGCATGAGCGCCTCTCAGGCGATCAACCTCATGTACGACCGAATCATAGAAGACGGCAGCGCTTCCTTTCTCGCCAAAGAAAACGCGCAGCTTCCGTGCACCGACGATCGTTGGGCAATCGGAGCGAAATTCGTCGATTCCCTTACGAGCAAGCGCAAAAGCCGATTCGACGATATGAGCAAATCGGAAATACGTGTCGAGAGACTCGCTTCCCGGGGATTGATGTAACGATGGCGAAGGTCAAGGCCCTGCTCGACACGAACATCGTCATCGACTTCCTCAACAAAAGAGACCCCTTCTATCAAAAAGCCCGCCTTCTTATGATCGGCGGGCGGATCGGCGAATTCGAACTATGGATCTCGTCGTCGCAGGTAACCGATCTCGTCTACATCCTCACCGAAGGGGGCAAACCCTCACTGTCCGCAGTCGCTTGCAAGCAGTTGCAGGGCCTTCGGACTTTCGTAAACGTCTTCGCGGTGGGCGAACGCGAGATCGACAGCATGCTCGCGTCGTCTTGGAAGAATCCCGAAGACCGCCTTCTCTTCGAAGTTGCCTTGAGGATAAAGGCCGACTGTCTGATCACACGCAACCAAGCAGATTTCGAAAGCGATTTGGTAAGGGTCGCAAACTGCGAGGAATTCTTCGCCTGGCTGAAAAACGACTTCGGCCTCGACTATGACGAAGTAAGTTTTTAGGCAGCGCGGCAAGAAAGAGGCGACATCCTCATAAGAAGGATGCCGCCAAGAGCAAACGCAACGCCTTACTTCAAAACGCCTATCTGAAAGGCCCTCATCAGCACAACCGCAACGCGCTCGCGTGCGACGCTTTCACCAGGGCGCAGATACTTTCCATCGTGATCGTTATATCCCGAGACAAGACCCTTTTGGACGGCCCATGCCATACTCGGACGAGCCCAGGACGAGACAGTCCTCCCATCTTTGAATCCGTTTAGCGCGCTATCCACATCAGACCCTCGAGGAATCTCCCCCTCTTCCGCCGAATGATTGGCGAGAACGGTTATCAGTTGCTCGAATGTCACCGGATCATCGGGCCCAAACGCGACGCGGTTTCCACCGGCATCGGTATATCCTTTGATCACGCCCTCTTTGACAGCCCAATTCACGGCAGCTGTATACCACTCACCGCTTTTAACATCGTTCATCCCCGTCGTGTTCGATACGGGACTGGAATCGGAAACGCCGGGATTGTCATTGCGGTACAAAATCGTCGCTAACTGCGCACGAGTGAGCGTATCACCAACTCCGAACAGATTCGTTCCCGAATATCCCGTGATCAAGCCCTTCTCGTAAACGTATTTCACGCCGCCGTAATACCAAGAACCAGCAGTGACGTCATCAAACGGCAAGTTTTCCGTTATGTACCCAAAGTACGACGCGCCCCATGAATCTGGTTTATTCGAAGTCACAAGGAGATAGTACGTCCCGGCAGGTAAAACTCCCGTGTCGAGAACTATATCGCTGCCCCCGGCCCCCGGTGTCTCCCCAACAATCGAATCGCCTCGAGGGTCATTCCCCCGTTTCACAAAATCACCGTTCGAATCGCAAAGGCCGAACATCACTGAAGCATGGCAGCTCATCTTAATTCGCAGCCGCTTTGAGGCCTGAAGTGTAAAAGTAAAGTAGTCGAGATCGCCAACCTTAACCGAATCGTAGGCATCGAACGGATCGTATATGCTCCCCATAAGCCTATAGCCGAATCCGTCACTGATAGTTATCGGCGTTGCGGTGCTCAGCTTCGAATTAGCCTCCCTTTCGACAACAGAACCTACCGGCATTGTGGCGGCATCATACCTCACAGAAACGGTATGGTAGGCATTGGTGAGAGAGGAAATCGACAGGACCCAATTCCCAGCAGGCATCGAGAGAAGGCCGTATTTCTTGGAGTCGCCCGCTTTCATAGACCACGTATAGCTAACGCTTCCGTCCTCGTTTTTCAAGCTGACAAGGTAAGTCATCGAAGAAGAGCCGTCCGGGGAAATGCAGAAATTGCTAATCTGCAAGTTAATCAGGGAGTCTCTGTCGAGATCGATCAGCCACTTTTCGCCAAAATAGCCCTTCCCTTCCGAGGACCTAGAATCCGTAACTCCCTCTTCAAGAAGCCGTTCCTGGGATACGTCCTTTTCAATCTGGAAAGTAGCAGTGCATTGACCCCTATAGTTGCCAATCCCGTTTACAAATACGGTGGCGCAGCCCGGATCGACGTTGTATCCGTAGTCCAGGGCGTAATCGGTACCGCGGACAAGCTGCTTGCCGTTGAGAGAGGCCTTCACATTCGGTTCGACCGCCGATCCCGTCCATTTTTGGTCGGGAACCTCGTCAATCACCGCATTCGTAAGATATACAGGCTTAATCGTAAACGCCTTTGAAACGCTTCCGGAATATTTGCCGATTCCCGTTACGATGCAATTCGCCGTACCCGCATTGATGTTGCCGGAATAGGAGACCTTGTAATCCACTTCCGGAGTTAGCGTAACCCGACCCATTCGCACCGACGTCACTTCCGGAGTCACCGCATCTCCCGTGTAGTCGAAATAGCTATTGTCGAGGCGCACAATGGCCGAAGAGATATCTATCGCGTCAGCATCGGGTGTAGGATTTGGCTCCGGATCGGGATCAGGTGAAGGCTCGGGGTCAGGGTCGGGCACTGGGTCGGGATTTATGTCGGCGTCAGCCGTAAAGTCAGCTTCAACGGTTATCGAAACGGTACGCGCAGAAATACCGCTGCACATTGAGTTTATGCTTAGATAGTATGTCCCTGCTTCAAGGTGGATAAGTTGGTTAGTTCCTCCCTTCGTTCCAGACCAATCTTTATGTTGAATCGCCTTCTCGCTCGGATCGGAGCAAAGCTCGCTTATCAAGGTCCCGGGGGCAGAGCCGCTATAGTCGACCGATATCTTGGTAGACAAGTCGCCGGATGACGGGAGCGTGATAGCGAACGTTCTCATCGAGATGCCGAGCGTTTCGGAATCGACCGCATACACTCCGCTTTTCGCTTCATTAAGCGGAATCCGTATTGCATTGGATGCCACATCATGCAATGCAATATCGGTCGTTTCCTCGCATGGCTTCCCTTCGACCCCATATGCGGAAGCGAAACCCTGGGAAGAAACGAAGCAGATAAGCGCCCCCGATAAAACAATGGAAAGGAGTTTCTTAACGGATTTCATTTTGCCTTCTTACCTAAGCGTGTACGAAAGAGGCAAGGTCGTCGTGCCGTCCTGGGCAGCGTAAATAGGGTTATTTCCGGTCGCGAACATGCATGCGTCAACATGAAGGTTCGCCCCCTCTTGAACGCTCAAGGCATACATCGAACCCGATGTTTCCCTTATCGTTGCAGCAAGCTTGTTCAAACTGCTTCTGAAATCCGAACTGTACTTATAGCCAGTGCGAACTTCCGATAGCGTCATATTCAAAGGAACCGCCATGAAGTAAATCCGCCCGTATGTTTTATCGCTAACGATTCCAACGCGAGCCCCTTGAGCACTCATACCTGAGTTATCCAGCGCTTGCTGGAACATCGCTAAAACACGCTGCTCTTTCTGCTCTTGGGTCTCAGAGGGCTCCGGGGTTGGCTCCGGCTTCGGATCGGGAGAAGGATTCCCCAAGACGTCGCGATCAAGCACCATAATCATTTTCGCCATGGCAGAACGCCACGTGGAGCCCGATGCATCGAGATAAGTACCGGACGACGTGGCCTTCCCGCTTAGCAGCCCTTTGTCGACGGCCCAGCCAAGAGAGTCCATCGCCCACGCTTCGGCCTCTTGCCATCCAGGTATTTTCTTCAGGGCAGTTTTATCGCTCGAAACATCAAGTCCCTTATATTTTGCGTAGTTCGCAAGCATGACAGCGGCCTCTTGGCGAGTGATTTCGCGATCGCCGCCGAACGTCCCGTCACCGTAGCCCCTGATAACGCCATTCTTCTGCGCCCATAGCGCAGCATCATAGTAATAGCAGCCACTCCGAAGATCGGAGAACCCGGCCGAATTCACTTTCGGTTGACCCTCCATCCGCCACAGAATAGTGGCAAGCTGTCCGCGACTCACATTATCATACGGCCCGAACAGTCCATTGGAGTAGCCAGTAATCAACCCCTTGTCCGAAACGTATGACACAGCCTCCGCGTACCACTCCGAAGAAGAGCAATCGCTGAAATCGGTTACCGACAAAAGCTCTTCGGTCGAGAAAGACTGCAGCAGCAAGTCAGAACCCAAAACCGCGTCCTCTACCGACATAGCGCCATCGAACGGGCCGAGATCTCCAATTGTCTCGATCAGTTCTCCGGAATCGCTTTCCGGAGCCGCAAACGCCGCAGCGGGGGCGAAAGAAGCTAAGCTTGCCGCCACTCCCAACGATATGGCCTTTTTCCACGCAGTTCGTCTCATCTTCATCCGCCTTTCATAGTCAGTCGCTGTGCGCAGCAGCAGAATTATTCCCCAGCGCAACTAATGGAATGAATCAGGTAACAATATCTGTCTAATTCAAAAGAATTCGATAATTGTTTCTGATTTCATACATTGAAGTATAGACGCCTTCATAACCTGCGACTATGAAAAAGTCGGAAATCAGAAACAAAATTGGGCTGCGCATCAGAGACTTGCGTCTTAAAAACAATTTGACTCAAGAAAAATTCGCGCTCATGACCGGGATCAATAGGAGTTATCTGGCCGATATCGAAAAAGGGAATAGAAACTTCGGGTTTGATACCTTAGAGAAAATAGTTGAAGGATTCGGCATAAGCTATTCCGAATTTTTCAAAGAGCTCTAAGGAGATAAACAGGTCTTTGAAGATCGTTAACTGAATGAATGCCGGGGAGCGAATAGCCCCTATTTCCCCGTTAGGCGGCTGAAGAGGCCTCGGCAGCCTACCACTACATCGCGGTACGTCGCGTCGAAGTTGCCGGTGTACCAGGGGTCGGCGACGTCGGCACCGTGGCGCGGGTTGTCGTCGGGAGCGAAATCGAGCAGACGAACGAACTTCTTCTGCGGGTCGGAGCCGAATATGCGCTCAAGACCGCGCTTGTTCTGGGAATCCATGTACACGAACAGGTCCCAGTCGGCGTATTCTTCCGGCTTCACCTGACGGGCGCGGTGGGCATGCGTGGAGATTCCCTCTTCGCGCAGCTTCTTAAGCGTGCCTGGGTGCGGCAGCTCGCCGATTTCCTCAGTGCTCGTGGCGGCGGAGTCGATGACGAAGTTCGCGCCGAGGCGGGCTTTTCGCACGATATCCTCCATGACGAACTGCGCCATGGTCGAACGGCAGATATTGCCGTGGCAAATGAAAAGAATACGATGCATGCTGCCCCCTTCGCCAATTCCATCGAGCGCTGAAACTCCAGCAAAATGCAATCATAGAACCCTTGCGTTACAGAAAGGTTAACAACCCGTCGAGAGAGCGGCCCGGCAAAGGTCGTCGGCGCACAGCAAAGCCCCGACCGGGCCTGTTGCTGGGTCGTCGGGGCTTCGTCGTTCACACTCGCAGTGATAGATCGGGAAACGCTACTCGGTTACTCGGATTCCCCGCGCAGCCAGAGCCCGGTCTTGCCGCCGTCCTTCTTGAGCAAGCGTACCTCGGAGATTTCCATGCCACGATCGACCGCCTTGCACATGTCGTACACGGTGAGGCAGGCCACGCTTGCAGCCGTAAGTGCCTCCATCTCGATACCCGTCTTGCCGGTGACGCCGGTCGTCGTCGTGATATGAATGCCGACGCGTCCGTCTGCGCGCTCGCCCTCGTAGACCGGCGTGCATTCGACCTTCGCCTTCGTGATGTTCAGCGGGTGGCACATCGGGATAAGCGTGCTCGTCTGCTTGGCGGCCATGACGCCCGCCACACGCGCACACGCCAACACGTCGCCCTTCGCCGCCTTGCCCTCGACGATGAGAGCCAAGGTCTCGGGGTGCATGGAGATGAACCCTTCAGCCACCGCGACACGCTCGGTGTCCGGTTTTTGGGACACATCGACCATGCGAACGTCGCCCTTCTCGTCGATGTGGGTCAAATGAGTATCGCCGCTCATAGTGAATTCCTTTCGAAATCGTGAACTCCGACCGTGATTCTACACGATACGGCGGCCGCCGATGGGCCGCCCTGCGCGGCGCGCATACCGCCCACGCATGTCGGCGCATGCCATCGCGCCCCGCACACTATCGTGCCTCGCACTTGCAGCCGCGCGCCTAGCCGCCGATCTGGCTCATGCCGCGCTCGGTTCCCACCTTGTCGTGATGCTCGTCGGGCTTGGCGCCGAGAGCCTGCAGAAACACCGCGCGCTGGTCTTCCTCGGAGCCTTCGCGCAAGGCCGCGCGCAGATCGTACTCGACGTCCGAGAACAGGCACGGGCGCAGCTTCCCGTCGGCAGTGAGGCGCAAACGGTTGCATGAGCTGCAGAAATGCCGCGACAACGGCGAGATGAAACCGACCGTGCCCAAAGCATTCGGGAAATGGAAGTACTCCGCCGGACCCCAGCCGATGGGCTTGTCCTCCCCTGCCGGAACAATCTCGCCGATTCCTTCGGCGCGGGCGCCCTCGTTCACAATGTTGAAGACTTCCTCGCACGAGATGACGCCGTCCTTGCCCCAGCTGATGCCGTCGACGTCGGACACGTCGCCGATCGGCATGTGCTCGATGAAGCGCACGTGCAGCGGGCGGTCGATCGAGAGCTTCGCGAAATCGAGAAACCCGTCCGAAAGCGAGCGCAGCGCGACCGCGTTGATCTTCACCGGGTTGAAGCCCACGCGAAGCGCGGCGTTGATGCCCGCGAGCGCGCCATCGAGCGAGCCGCAGCGCGTGATCTTGTGGAACTTCTCGGCGTCGAGCGTGTCGAGCGAGATGTTCACGCGCGAAAGCCCCGCCGCCTTCAAGTCGTCGGCCATGCGCGGCAAAAGGACGCCGTTCGTGGTCATCGACACGTTCTTGATCTCGGGCATGGCGGCGATGTTGCGCACGAGCTCGACGACGCCCTTACGCACCGTCGGCTCGCCACCGGTGAGGCGCACGCTCTTGATGCCGATGCTCGCGGCAATACGAACCGCCTGTTCGACTTCTTCGATGCGTCAGATATCGAAATGGGAAAGCTGCTGCACGCCCTCTTCGGGCATGCAGTACAC
>CAKTSW010000062.1 GCA_934613165.1 uncultured Ellagibacter sp. | reverse complement strand
GCGAACAGCGGCGTGTACAGATCCTCGGGGATTCCCATCATCGAGTACACGAACCCGGAATACATGTCGATGTTCGCGCAGATGTTCTTCTTCGTGCCCTTTTCCCGCAAGATGACCTCGGGCGTTAGGCGCTCGATTCGGCGCAGAAGGTTGTACTCGGCCTCGAATTCGCTCCCCACGGCAAGCTTCTCCGCATACTTCTTGCAGATGATCGCACGAGGATCGGACAACGTGTACACCGCGTGCCCCATGCCGTAGACAAGCCCGCTCTTGTCAAAGGCCTGCTTGTTCACGATCTTGGCAAGGTAGTCGGCGATCTCGTCGTCGTCTTCCCAGTTCTTCACATGGGCCTTGATGTCTGCCTGCATCGCGCGCACCTGGTGGTTCGCGCCGCCGTGCTTCTTGCCCTTCAGCGAGCAAATGGCCGCCGCGTACACCGAATACGGATCGGTGTCGGCCGACGACATGACGCGCGTCGTGAACGTCGAGTTGTTGCCGCCGCCGTGCTCGGCATGCAGGCACAGCATGATGTCGAGCATGCGCGCCTCTTCGGGCGTGAACTCGCGGTTCGGACGCAGCATCGAAAGAATCGTCTCGGCCGTCGACTGACCGGGGATGAAGCGATGCATGATCATCGACCCGTTATGGTAACGCGCCTGTTGCGCATAATAAGTAAGCACCATCATGCGCGGCACGCGCGAAATGAGCGAAATCGCCGTGTTGATCTCATGCTCGGGAGAACGATCCTCGGCGTCGTGGTCGTAGGCATACAGCAGGAGGATGGACCGCGCCAGAACGTTCATGATGTCAGGCGGCGTGTCCTTCAGAATCATCGAAGCGGTGAAGCCGTCCGGCAGCTCGCGGTTCGCATCGATCGCCGCGACGAAGCCGTCGAGCTGGGCCTGCGTGGGCAAGTCGCCCAGAAGCAGCAGGTACGCCACCTCTTCGTAGCTGAAACGGTGAAGCGAACTCGGCTCGCCGAGCAAGTCGGTGATCTCGTATCCGCGCAGGCGGAGCGACCCCTCGTCGGGCAGCTTGTCGCCGTCGGAAAGCAGGTACCCGTGAACATTCGAGATGTTCGTCATTCCCGCGAGCACGCCCGTGCCATCCGAGTTGCGAAGCCCCCGCTTCACGCGAAACTTCTCGTAAAACGCCGGGTCGATCGCGTTGATAGACTGGAAATTCTCGTAAAGGTCGATGCGATTGTCGGTCATGTGTCGTTCCTTCCGCTCGAATTAGGCAATGATACCGCCCACCTGGGCACGGCACCGCGCGTCCGCGCGCATGCTTCATAAAAACGTGTGAGCGGCACCGAGCCGGAAGGGCAAAACCATTCGCAAAAGGCACAAGGAGAAGGCAAAACCTCAGCGTTCGCCAACTTCTCGAAAAAAAGTTCGAATTGTTGTTGACAGCGCCCTGCACCGATGGCATAATAACCGTTGCTGTTTGGAAGTGCGCCATTACCTCAGCTGGATAGAGGGACTGACTACGAATCAGTACGCCGGGGGTTCGAATCCCTCATGGCGCACCATTTCAGCCGAATTATTCCGCAACGATTGGGTAACCAACACGTGCGGTTTTTTTATTGTTGGAGGAAAGGCACGTACTTGAAGGTTCGAAAACACAAGCCTCACAGTATGTAGTTCTCCGGCTCCTTCTTCTCTGGCAGTCGGAGTGACGACTGCGATGCATCCCTGCTTGACGAAGATTTTACCCAGGCCGAACTGTCGGCATGGTACGATTCCAAAGCCAAGGGGCGCATAACGAAGTAAGGGAGCGCCATGCTTTATCTATCCCAAATGCTGGGGAAACCCGTTGTGGATTTCGCCGGCGAGAAAATCGGCACCATCTCCGACCTCGCCATTTCGACCGGCGAGGTATTTCCCCGCATAACCAGTCTCGCGTTTCAGGGCCCGGGCAAAGTCCCCTTCATGATTTCCTGGCGCAAATACGTCGACGAGTTCGATGACGAGGGCATCAAGCTTTGCGTCGAGGCGAAGGACATCCGCTTCAGCTATCTCCAGCCCGACGAGGTCTTGCTCGCACGCGACCTCATGGACCGGCAGATCGTCGACACGCAGGGCCTTAAGGTCGTGCGCGTAAACGACCTGAAGCTTTCCCAGTCGGGCAACCAGCTGCGCCTTCTCGGCGCTGAAGTCGGCATTCGCGGCATCCTGCGCGGCCTTGCCCCCTGGCTCGAGCGTGCGGTCGTAAAAGTGGCGAAGGCGTTCCACAAGCAGATCGACGAGAAGATCATCGCATGGAACTACATGGACCTGCTCGACCGCGACCTCTCCGAGGTGCAGCTTTCCGTCACGCACAAGCGTCTTGACGAGTTGCACCCCGCAGACGTCGCCGACATCTTGGAGCAGCTCGACCCGCAGCAGCGCGCCAACGTGTTCAAGCACCTCGACGAGAACCAGGCCACCGAGGCCATCTCGGAGATGGAAGACGAGTACCAGGCCGACTTCATCGAAGACCTCGACGATGCCAAAGCAGCGAACGTCCTTGGCAACATGGACCCCGACGACGCCGTCGACATCGTGCGCGACCTTTCCTACGAGAAGGCCGAAGCGCTCCTGCGCCTGATGGGCGTCGAAGACGCGGCCGAAATCCGGCGCCTTCTCGGGTACAAGGACGGCACCGCGGGCGGCATGATGACCACCCAGTTCGTCGCCGTGCAGGACACCTTCACCGTGCGCCAGACGATCGAGGTTCTGCGCGAACTGCCCGAAGAGCATCCGACCGTGCACTACGTCTACGTGCTCGACGAATACGGCAAGCTCGTCGGCGTGTCGTCCCTGCGCACCCTCGTGCTCACCGACGACGGCAAGCTCATGCACGACATCATGTACACCGACCTCATCACGGCCTCGCCCGACGAAACGGAAGACGACATCGCAGCCGACATCTTCAAGTACGAGCTGCCGGCCATGCCCGTCGTCGACGAACGCGGCAAGCTTTTGGGCATCGTCACCACCGACGACGCCTGGGACGCCATCGAAGACGACGTCGCCGGCGACAAAACGAGGAACAACGTGCTGCTCGGCGTGGGAATCGCCGTGGCCGCGATTCTGTTCCTCGTGCTTTACACCCTCGTGCTGTTCCAGATCATCGACTATTCGTGGAGCTAGGCTATGGTGTTCGGAAAGAAAAAACCCACCGCCCCCGAAGCCGACGAGAACAAAAAGGCGCTCGCCGCATCGGGCAAGGCGTTCGGCGTAAGCGGGAAGCCGCACGGTTCGAAGAAACCCGCCCTGGCGGAAGCGGATGCCGCCGCGCCGGAACAGGAACCAAAGAAGAAGAACCGCCTGTTGCTCATCCTCGCCGCGATGGGCCCTGGAATCGTCACCGCGATGGCGGGAAACGACGCCGGCGGCATCTCGACGTACTCGACCGCAGGCGCGAAGTTCGGATTCACCACGCTGTGGGTCATCCCCATCATGTGCATCCTGCTCATCGTCGTGCAAACGACCGCGTCGCGCATGGGCGCCGCCACCGGCAAGGGCTTCGCGGCCCTTATCCGCGAGCGCTTCGGCATCCGCCTTGCGGCGCTTGCCATGTTCGCCCTGCTCATCGGCAACGTCGCCACAACGTTCTCCGAGTTCGCCGGCATCGCGTCGGGTATGGAGATGTTCGGCGTGCCGAAGTACGTGTCGGTTCCCGTTGCCGCAGGGGCGGTATGGCTGCTTATCGTGGGCGGAAGCTACAAGCGCGTGCAGAACGTGTTTCTGGCCCTTTCGCTCGTGTTCGTCACCTACATCATCGCCGCGGTGCTCGCCCAGCCCGACTGGAACGACGCGCTCACCTCGACCGTGGTTCCCCAGATTACCGGCGGCGTGAGTTGGGTGTCGCTCGTCATCGCCATGATCGGCACCACGATCGCGCCGTGGATGATGTTCTTCACGCAGAGCAACGTCGTGGAGAAGGGCACCACAACCGACGAGCTGTTCGAGCAAAAGGTCGACGCGGTTTCGGGAACCATCGCCGCCTGCCTTGTGGCATGGTTCATCATCGTGACGACGGGGGCCGTGCTCTATCCGCAGGGCATCGAGGTCGACAGCGCAGAGGCGGCCGCACGCGCGCTTGCCCCCTTTGCGGGACAGTACGCCGAGGCCCTCTTCGCGATCGGCCTGGTGGCGGCCTCGTTCCTTGCAGCATGCGTTTTACCACTCACCACCGCATTCGTCATCTGCGAGGCGTTCGGCTGGGAAGCGGGCGTGTC
Source organism: uncultured Ellagibacter sp. (assembly GCA_934613165.1). Lineage (GTDB taxonomy): Bacteria > Actinomycetota > Coriobacteriia > Coriobacteriales > Eggerthellaceae > Ellagibacter. Next base: position 3,258 of record CAKTSW010000062.1, on the reverse strand, counting down.
GTTCAAATGGCGCGAAGCCCCCATGTTCAAGAGCATCTTCACCTTCGTCATCGTGATCGGCACCGTGGTCGTGCTCATTCCCAACATGAACCTCATGGGGATCATGCTCACGGCCCAGTTCGTGAACGGCATCATTCTGCCCGTGCTGCTCGTGTTCATGGCCATCATCGCATCCGACAAGCACATCATGGGCGCGTTCCGATCGAAGCCCTTATCGCGCATACTCATCTGGGTGACCGTCGGCATCGTGACGGTGCTCACCGTGGCCTTGCTCATCATGCAGGCACTGGGAATCGAGTAAGGAAGGAAGCCGGGCACTTCCCCTTAGAGAGAAAAAACGAGGACCTCGCATGGTCGACCATGCGAGGTCCTCTTGCGTTCGTCATCTTTACGATAGGCGCCCTGCGTTCGGAAGGCGCGGCGGCGGACGTTACTTCGCTTCCGCCTTCACGCCGAAGCGAAGCTTATGCAAAGTGAACACCGCGGCGACGATGATCACCGCACCGAGAACGAGGGACACCCACGGGTTCGCGGTGAAGCCGGCGATCACGTAGCCGATGAAGCACGACACCATGACGACGGTCGCGTAGGGAATCTGCGTCGCCACGTGGCGCAGATGGTTGCACTTTGCGCCCGCGGACGAGAGGATCGTCGTATCCGAAATCGGCGAGATATGGTCGCCGTACACAGCGCCCGCAAGCGTCGAGCCGATGGCCACGAGGTACAGCGGGTCGTCCGCCGGGAACACGCCGAGCACGATGGGAAGCATGAGCGCGATCGTGCCCCACGACGTGCCCATCGCGAAGCCGATAAACGCCGCCACCAGGAAGAAGATCGCAGGCAACAGCGCCAATCCCACCCCAAGGCCGGTAAGCGCCGAGCTTACGAACTCGCCCGTGCCGAGCAGGTGGCGGCACAAACCGCCGAGGCTCCACGCCAGCACGAGGATCATGATGGCGCCGACCATGGAGCGCACGCCTTCGGAAATGCCTTCGATGAAACCCTGAAGCGTCGTGAGCTTGCGCGGAAGGAACATCGCCGCGGCAACCACGAGCGCCACGCACGCGCCGATGCACAAGCCGCCAACCGGGTTCTCGCCGACAGCCGTCGCGAAGTCGACGCCTTCGAAGAACCCGCCCGTGTACAGCATGCCCAGGATCGAGAACACGATCAGAACCACGATGGGAACGACCAGGTCGAACACGCGGCCTTTTTCGGAGATTTCCAGCCCCTTGTACTCGTCGATCGCGCCCGAAGCCGCATCGTCGATGTCGGCCTCCTCAGTGACGACGGACGGGACGCCAGGATGATCCGCGTCATAGGATTCGACGCGCTTGTCGGGAAGGCCCGTTGCCGACACCGCGGCCAGGGCGCTTCCCTCACGCGGGATGTCGCGCGCTTCGCGGTCGGCCGCGGCGGCGTCCTCGGCAGCACGCATTGACCCGAAGTCCCACTTGCTGATCAGCATGAAGAACACGAAGAAGATGGTGAGCAGCGCGTAGAAGTTGTACGGGATGGACTGCACGAACGTCGAGAAGCCGTCGTCGCCCAAATATCCGCCGACGGCAACGGCCCACGACGACACCGGCGCGATGATGCAGATAGGGGCCGCGGTCGAATCGATGATCCACGCCAGCTTCTCGCGGCTGATATGGAACTTGTCGGTGATGGGGCGCATGACCGCGCCGACCGTCAGGCAGTTGAAATAGTCGTCGACGAAGATGAGGATGCCGAGGATCGCCGTAAGGATCGAGGCCAAGCGCGCGTTCTTCACGTGCTTCGACACCCACTCCGCATACGCGCGAGAACCGCCCGCGATGGCTATCACCACGGTCAGCGCGCCGAGCAGCGCAAGGAACAGAAGCAGCGCGCCGTTCGATGATATCTGCTCCGCCATCATCTGCGGAAGCATCGCGAACGCGTCGATGATTTGCTCGACGCCCGCGCCGTTCAGCGTGAACTGATAAATGACCATGCCCATGAGCACGCCGATCGTAAGCGACGAGTACACCTCTTTCGTGACGAGCGCGAGGCCCAGCGCTAAAAGCGGCGGTACGATGGACCAGACGCCCGTGCTGATAAGGTCGAAACCTTCCACCTGTAATCCCTTCGTTAAAGCCGATAATGTGTCCAAACTATGAACGCGTTTAGTATGCGGCTTTTCAGCCTTCGCGGCACGGAAATATGCGCTTTTTTCGGAGAGCGCTCCGCGGCGGCGTATCTTCTTATACTTGCTGAGCATGAACGAGAAAGCATCCACACGAAAAGAAGTCATCGCAAAGCGCAACACAATCGACGAGGTCGACCGGTCCCGCCGCAGCAAACACGCATGCGACGAGCTCGTTCGTTATTTCGAGCCCCGCCTACGTACCGGCGCTCGGATCGCCGTGTACCACGCTTTGGGAAGCGAAGTCGACCTTTCCGCTTTCGTAGCCCAGGCACGGCAACGGGGATGGAGATGCGCGTTTCCCGTGATGGTGAAGGCAGCGCCCGATAGCGACGCGCTGATGACGTTCTGGGACGTTCCCAACGACGGAAGACCGCGCGCCTTCTTCGAGCACCCGGCAAAGGCGATCGAGCCGGACGACCCATCCCTCGAAGACTGCATGCCCGCTACAGCGCGGGAAATGGGCGCCGTCGTCGTTCCTTTGGTCGCGTTCGATGCGGGAAACCACCGGCTCGGCTACGGCGGCGGCAACTACGACCGCTTCCTCCCCGAGCTTCGAAGCGATACCGTCGTGTGCGGGGTCGCCTTCAAAGAACAGCAGATCGAGCACGTTCCGTTGGAACCGCACGACCTTCCCCTTCCGCACATCGTCGTGGCGTAAACCCGGCAGCATGGGCCGCTGCTCCTTCCCACGCACTTTTCCACGCACTCCCCACGTCAACCGCCGCAGACGCAAAACAGGGGCCGCCTCGCATAACGCAAGACGACCCCTGTTCCTTGGCTTCCTGAAAGGAAAGCGGTTGCGGCCGAGTTATTCCGCAGCGGCTTTTTCCTCTTCGAGTTCGCGAACGTACTCGCGGTCGATGGCGCCTTGGACGCTCGGCGGGTTCACGTTGAACTCAACCGGCTTGGTGACAAGGCTCACCAGCGGCACGATGACAAGGGAAAGCACCATCGCGAGCGCGCCGCAGTTGATGGGGCTCGCGATAAGCGGAGTTCCCACGAATCCCATGATCATGTTGCCCGTCGTCAGGCCCACGCCGACGATGAAGCTCGCCCATACCGCAGCCTTCGACACGCGGCCCCAGTAC
>CAKTSW010000061.1 GCA_934613165.1 uncultured Ellagibacter sp. | reverse complement strand
CTCTTCGTCCACAACGTCCAGGGAAATCTCGCGGTCAACCGCCTGCTCGGTTGGAGGCAAGGACACGAGTTCGCCCGCGCCCAGGAACTGCTCAATGCCTATTCGGAAGGGGGATTGAGAGCGGTATCGACTCATCACGATTCCGATATTCCATCGTGACCCGTGATTGTTTGAATTCCGAAACGGGCGTTTTCGGCGCATCGAGTCGTGCCGTCGGCATAGCGTGGCTGGACCCGCTCCTCAATGTATGCTCATGCACATCGCCTTCTCAGTTTCGAAACCGAGAAGGCGCGGATGATGGCTTGGGTAGGCCGCAACATGTACATGGAGCGGCTTTGGGCGCTCGAGGGCACCCGGGACATCAAGGTGATCACGGGGATGCACCGTTCCAGGAACCTCAACCCGCCTAACAACATCGCCAACGTGCTCGACGCCAACAGGGTTCCCACCAACCACGTCACCGTCGGGCGCCGCATCTCCTACCTCCGCGATGCCTTCGTCTTCCATGAGGCGAAACGCTACGACATCAAGGGGAAGAAGTACCTGAGCACGCAGGCGAAGCATTACATCTGCGACTCAGGAATGCGCTATGCGGTCCTGGGGACGCGCAACATGGGCTGGGGCCGCATGTATGAGAACGCGGTCTTCCTGGAGCTGATGAGGCGAGGCTGCGAGACCTACGTCGGGAAGCTGTACCAAAAGGAGGTCGGCTTCGTCGCGAAGAGAGGGTCGGAGCTCGTCTACATCCAGGTGAGCGACGACATCAGCTCCGAATCGACGCTCGAGAGGGAGCTTGCGCCGCTTCTGTCCATCAGGGATGCGTCTCCGAAGGTTCTCATCGCCCGCACGAGGCATGAAGCCTATACCCGGGAGGGCGTGCTCGTGCTGGACCTCGCGAGGTGGCTGCTCGGTGAGCGGGGGTCCTGAGCGCCGCGTAGGGCTATCGCGGGGTTTTTCCGGATAAGAATATTGCCCCGTACTGGGCACAACGGCTCAACAAGAATGAAATCGTGGCCTACCAGACATCCCAACGCGGTGGCACGCTTTATTGCACGGTTGCAGGAAAGCGAGTGTTCCTGTCTGGCAAAGCAGTGCTTTTTTCCGAGTGCGAACTGAATATGAATGCTGAAGAGAGATAGGGCAACGCAATCAAGGGTTCATCTTTGCTCTGTCAATCAACCCTCACTCGACGCCCCTAAATTCTAATCTGAAATGCACGTTCGATGCGTTTAGTCTTGGAACAAGGTGTGCCAATCCGTGACCCCGACCGTCACGCTCGATATCCTGCTGATTCGCGAGACTTTCAGGTCGCCCTCCTCGTCGATTGCCACCTCGATCAGGTCGTTGTCGTCGAAGCGGCTGAGCGCCAGCCTCAGGTCGCGGCATTTCACCGTGCCCCTCCTCGCGGCCGAGTCGAGCGCGGAGAGGGCCACCTCGACCCCTCGGCAGACGTCGCCTTCCCGCCATTCGTCCTCGAGGGCGAGCACGTACCTCGCGGGCATCGACGTCCTCATCGCGAGCTCCTGGACCTCGCGCAGCGTCGCCCCTCCCATCAGCGCGAGCCGCATCGCGGTGAACTGGAAGCTGTAGTCGCCCACGCGCCCCTCGATCCCGGCCTTGGCCATCATCCTGTCGAGCGCGGTCGAGAGCTGCTCCGACTGGGTCATGGAGTTCGGGTCCTTTCCCGCCGAGACCTTGACTATCGCGAACAACGGGCTGTCCGGGCGGTAGCCGTGCTTTCCCCGGCGTTCCCTCAGGTACTCCTCGATGTAGCCGTGGAGCTTCTGTCCGACGGGGACGAGCGACACGCGGCCGCCGGACCCCACCCGCAGGAGCGTCTCGCCGCCCTCGGTCACGAGGTCGCGGACCTTCGCCTTCCTGAGCTGGGAGCTCGATATCCCCGTGGTCAGCAGCGCGTGCAGGATGGCCTGTCCCGGTATTCCTTGCGGGTCCTGCATTCCTCGACCGAGGCCATCAGCACCTCGACCTGCCTCGGCTCGAGCGCCTTGCGCGTCCTGGGCGGGGTCTGGGGGTTGCGCGGCACGTCGGCGAAGATGTTCGGGCAGGCCCCCTCGTCTTCGAGCCAGGCGAAGTACGAGGCGAGCGCGACGAGCTTCCTGTTGACGGACTGGGGCTTGTACCGGGCGTCCAGCGCGGCCTTCCATCCCGCCGCGTCCTCGCGGAGCGGCCCCGCGGCCGTGCCCCGCTCCTCGCGGTAGTCCCTGAACTGCCTGATGGCGCCGCGGTTCGTTCGCTTGGTAGCCGGCTCGGCTGGATACGAGCCGAGGTGCCGGTCGGTTTCCGAGAACGGCGGCCTCTTTCCTTGCTGCACGGCCCTCCTCCCTTCGCCGCGGCGCGCGGCCCGAGGCCGCTGGTATCATTCTAGCAGCCGCCGTTCGGGCGAAGGGAGGTGAGATCCATGCCCGAAAGCAAGAACGGGCAGCTGACCCAGGCCGACAGGATGGTCATCGAGGTCCAGCTCAAGGACCACAGGTCGATTCCGGACGTAGCGAGGGGCCTTGGGGTCGCCCCGTCGACGGTGTCGCGGGAGATAATCCGCAACCGAGTGGCATCGAGCCCCGGCTTCCTGGCCGTTGAGACGAGGAACGTGTGCCTGCGGCGAGCCGTGTGCGAGAAGCGCAACGTCTGCGGCACCGCCTGCGTGATGCCCTGCCCGACGTGCAGGAAATCGATGTGCAACAAGGTCTGCCCCGATTTCCTGCCGGACCAGTGCCCGTGGCTCTCGAAGCCGCCGTTCGTCTGCAACGGATGCAACAGGCGCTACGGCATGGGATGCGACTACGAGTACCGCTTCTACGACGGGAGGATGGCGCACGAGCTCGCGCAGAAAAGGAAGGTCGAGTCGAGGGAGGGCATCGACGCCACGGCGGAGGAGCTGGAGTCCGTGCGCGCGCTGGTGCGGCCGCTGATCAAGAACGGCCAGAGCCCCGAGGTGATCTGGGCGAACCACCGCGAGGAGCTGCCCATATCGCTCAGCACCTTCTACCGCTACATGGAGATAGGCGTCTTCGGCGACATGATCAGCCTCGACCTTCCCAAGAAGGTGAAGTTCAAGCCCAGGAGGAAGCGCGCCGACGAGGCGCCCGTCCCCAGGCACGACCTGGAAGGCCGCACGTACAAGGACTTCGCGGCCCTTCCCGCCGAAGAGCAGATGGGGGCCGTGGAGATGGACTGCGTAGAGGGAAGGCGCGGCGAGAAGCCCGCGATCCTCACCCTGCTGTTCAGGCGCTTCAGCTTCCAGATAATGCTCTACCTGCCCGAGAAGAACCAGGAAGAGGTGGGGAAGGCGCTTGATCTGATCGAGAGGCTGATAGGGGCGAAGGCGTTCAGGAAATGGTTCGGCGTCGTCCTCACTGACCGGGGAAGCGAGTTCCTGGACTACGGCGCCATCGAGAAGAGCTGCACGGCGAAGGGGAGGAGGTGCAGCGTGTACTACTGCGACCCGATGAAGTCGGGGCAGAAGGGCCGTTGCGAGAAGAACCACGTCGAGCTCCGAAAGGTGATACCGAAGGGCACGTCGCTCGCGAAGCTCACCCCGGCCAAGCTGTCGGTCGTGTGCTCGCACGTCAACTCGTACGCCCGCCCGCAGTTCGGAGGGGCGTCGCCGATGCAGCTGGCTTCCCAGGTGCTGCCGTCGGAGCTGCTCGACGGGCTGAGCATAGGCCTCGTGCCGTCCGAAGAGGTCGTGATGAAGCCGACGTTGATAGAGCTGTAGGAACGACAGACGGGAAGAACGGAAGAAAAGAGGCAAGCACAGGGCCCGGATGGCGCGGACAACCGAATACCGAGACCGAAAACAGGGACCCCTTCAGCGCGAACGCGTGCATTTAGTCTCGGGATCGATGAACAAGGGGGTCTACCAGCGCATGCCGTCTTCCACGAGATGTTCACATAAGGCGTTCGCCACGCGAGGGCTCCAAGACTAAATGCACGTCTCATGGCCCTGCAAAACGATACGGTTCCAAGACTAAATGCATCAGCCCACATCACGCACATAAAAACGTGCATTTGAGATTGGAATTAACCCTCACTCGACTCCGGTTGGATTTCACATATAAGTTTACATAACGTTTATTATCAATGTTTTATCCCCACGTCGAAGTGATGCTCGCCGCGGCGTTTGCTCCGCTTCCGCCGAGAAGTGTTTGCATGTCGCCGCTCTGCATAGCGGACGGAAGAATCGGCATCATGATCGCGACCGAGATAGCGTTGAGCACAAGGGCGATTGCGCAGATTACGAGTGCGACAGCGCCTGGCCGCGCTGCGGTAAGAATGCGCTGCCGAAAAGCCTCGTTTTGCGAATGGTCCGACTTGAGTAAGTCATTGATCTTTTGCCTGGCGATAAACGCGCATACGAGTCCGGCTCCGCTCAGAATCACGCCGCCCACGATAATCGATACCGGGCCGACGATATTCGCGAACGTTATCAAGCGGCGTGCCGAGAGAAGCTTTCGATCTTCCGGTGATTGGCTCTCCTTGCGAGACGACATGGCTACCCCTTGATTCCGCTGCTTCCGAAACCCGATTCGCCACGTTCGGTTTCGTCGAGGGAATCCCTTACGTCGAAATGGGCGTTTTCCACCTTCATGATTACGAGTTGCGCGATGCGATCGCCCCGTTCGGCGTGGAACGTTTGCTGCGCGTCGAGGTTCACGAGCGTCACCTTGAGCTCTCCCCGGTAATCGCTGTCGATAAGGCCTGGCGTGTTGACGATTGATATACCGTGTTTCACCGCAAGCCCGCTTCTCGGCATGACGAAACCGGCGTATCCACGCGGAAGCGCGATGGCGATGCCGGTCGGCACCAACTTGCGCTCGAAAGGTTTTAGGTCGAAGGACTCGGTGGATTGTAAATCGACGCCGGCATCGCCCGGGTAAGCGTATTCGGGTGCAGGCATGCCTTCGTCAAGCTTGCGAAGCGGAACCATGATTTCACTTGCCATGTCGTTATTTCAACTCCTCGAGCGCAGAGGCGAATTCCTCGACGTTCTGAAAGTCTTTATATACGCTTGCAAAACGCACATAGGCTACAACGTCGAGTTTGGCGAGGCGCACAAGCGCCATGTCACCCAGGTCTTTCGATTTGATTTCCGTGCGCGACGAATTACGCAGCTCCAATTCGATGCTGTCGATCAGCGAGTCGATTTGCTCCTTCGTAACCGGCCGCTTCGCGCACGCGATAAGCAGGCCTCTGAAGAGTTTCTGCCTATCGTAGGCCTCGGATGATCCGTCTACCTTCACGACGACAAAGGCATTCTCGCCGAGTCGCTCGTAGGTTGTGAATCTCCTTCTGCATTTCAGGCATTCGCGTCGTCTGCGAATGGATGTTCCGTCTTCAGCCGGTCGAGAGTCGACGACTTTTGATTCAAGATAGCCGCACGATGGACAGCGCACATTTGCTCCTTTGCTTTCGTTGGAGCAACGGTACCATACAACATATTGTGTTTAGGTTGAGAAAGGCTAATCGCCAGCGTATCTATACAGAGCGTTTCTGTTTGGCGATTAACTGGTTTTAGCTAGATTATGAACAGAAGGAAAAAGCTTGCGACTGCGAGGATGGTGCCTCCGACAACAGCTTCGAGCCGGGAGACGCGGCCGTATGCCTTTCCGGCGAGCGAGTCGTTTTTAAGGTTGCGGATAATCGTGCGTTCGGAGAGAGGCTGAGTGAAGAGCGACCCGACGTGATAATAAGCGTTCGCCTGTTCGCGTTCGTTCGGAGTGACCGTATGGTGTTGTGTACCCTGCGAGCTGGCGAGACCGGGGAAAGCGATGATTCGCGCGCCATGCATATATGCGTCTGAACTGGGCTTAAGTGCATTGGAACCGTTGATCGGGTACTCGGTTTCGAATTCTGCCATCTTTATGCCTCCCTGCTCTTGCGTAGAACCTTTGTTCGCATATATAATAAATCGAACAAAGGTTCACGTCAACGAAAAATTAAAACATTTGTTCGATAAGAAAGGACTCGACCATGGCCGCGAAGATTACCAAGCGCCAACAGGCTGTTCTCACATGCATCGAGAATTGCATCAGGGAAAAAGGCTATGGGCCGACGGTGCGCGAGGTATGCCACGAATTGGGGCTGTCCTCCCCTTCGACCGTCCACGTCCATTTGAAGGCGCTTGAGGAAAAGGGCTTGATCAAGCGCGACCCGCTCAAGTCGCGTTCCATCTCGCTTACCTATCCGCTCGAAGACCCGGCCGCTCCCCTCTCCGGTGGAAACGACGTCGTGCAGCCGAGCTTCAGTAAAATCGTGAACGTGCCCCTTGTCGGCAACGTTGCGGCCGGTACGCCGATTCTCGCCGAAGAGAACATCACGGACACGATGTCGCTTCCCACCGACATCGTCGGCGACGCGCCTTCTTTCATGCTTTCCGTTCGAGGCGAATCGATGATCGAGGCGGGAATCAACGACGGCGATTACGTCGTCGTGAAGCAGCAGCCCGTTGCGAACAACGGCGATATCGTCGTGGCGATTATCGACGACGGTGCGACCGTCAAACGTTTCTACAAGGAAAAGGACCACATCCGCCTGCAACCCGAGAACTCCTCGATGGAACCCATCATCACGACGAACTGCTCCATCGCCGGTAAAGTCGTTGCGGTTTTCCGTCGTCTGTAGTTTCGAGCAGCGCCAGAAGGCTTATTCGATTTTGCCTGTTTCGAACGGGGCGAACGAATCGATATAGGCTTTGGGGACGAGCATGGTGATATGCGTGCCGTCTTCCCCATGCGCCTCGTTCACGATATGGCAGCGCTCATGGGCTTTCGACGTAAGGTCGCCGCGCGTATACGGGATGAGCACTTCCATGTGCTTGTCGGCCGATGCGGCTGCAAGAGCGATACGTTTGACGAGCTCATCGACTCCGACTCCGGTAGCTGCCGAAAGCACAAGCGCCTGAGGATGGCGCGCGCGCAACGCGGCGATCTCCTCATCGGTGAGCAGATCGCATTTGTTGAACACTTCGATTCGGGGAATGGACTGGGCGCCGATTTGCTCGAGCGTGCTCTCGACCGCTTCCCGCTGCCCTTCCCTCTCGGGGGACGAAGCGTCGATCACGTGGAGTACGAGGTTCGCGCCCGTGATCTCGTCGAGCGTTGATTTGAACGCTTCGATCAAGGTCGTCGGAAGCTTTTGGATGAAGCCGACGGTGTCCGTGACGGTGATTTCGCGGCCTTCAGGGAGCTCGAATTTCCTCGTTGTGGAATCGAGCGTGGCGAAGAGCTTGTCGTAGCTGAGCACGTCGGCGTCACAGAGCCGGTTGATGAGACTTGACTTTCCGGCGTTGGTATAGCCGGCAAGTGCGGTGCGGAACATCCCGCTCGAGTAGCGCTCCTCGCGTTGCAGGGCTCGCACGTCGACGAGGTGGGCCAGCTCCCGCTTGATGGAGGTGATGCGTTTACGAACCATGCGGCGGTCGACTTCGAGCTGGCTCTCGCCTTCTCCGAAGCGCGACCCTACCCCGCCGCCCATTCGGTTCGACGCAAGATG
>CAKTSW010000060.1 GCA_934613165.1 uncultured Ellagibacter sp. | reverse complement strand
AAGGCCTACGGCCCCGACGGGTGCCAGATCACGAGCGAGGCCGCGGCCGCCATTTCCGAGGCCATTGCGCGCACCGACACGTTCGCGGGCGTGAAGACGATGGACTTCGACGAGGCGGTCGAACGCGGGCTTGTGAAGTGGATCGACGACTCCGTGCTTGAGCGCTACTATACCGCGGTGCTCTCGAAATCGGTCAGTAATCTAACAAAAGACGAGGTTGCATCGGCCCCGTTCAAGCTTGTGTACACGCCGCTCAACGGCACGGGGCTCATTCCCGTGACCACGGTGCTCGAGCGCGCGGGGATAACCGACGTCACCGTGGTTCCCGAACAGCGCGACCCCGACGGGAACTTCCCGACGTGCCCGTACCCGAACCCGGAAATCCGCGAGGCCATGCAGAAGGGCATCGAGCTTTCCGAGCGCGTGCACCCCGACCTTCTTCTCGCCACCGACCCCGACGCCGACCGCGTGGGCGTGGCCGTGAAGGACGGCGACGACTACCTGCTGCTCACCGGCAACGAGATGGGCGTGCTCTTGCTCGACTACGTGTGCCGCATGCGCGCCGCGCGCGGCGAGAACCTCGCCGACAAGGTGGCCGTCACCACCATCGTGTCGAGCGCCATGGCCGACGCGCTTGCCGCGAAGTACGGTTTCGAGCTGCGCCGTTGTCTGACCGGCTTCAAGTACATCGGCGACATCATCACCGAGCTCGCCGACGCCGGGCAGGCCGACCGCTTCATCTTCGGCTTCGAGGAAAGCTACGGCTACCTTTCGGGCGACCACGTGCGCGACAAGGACGCGGTCAACACGAGCCTGCTCATCTGCCAGATGGCGCAGGACTACAAGCTTGCCGGGAAGAGTCTCGCCGACGCGATGCGCGATTTGTACGCCGAACACGGGTACTGGCTGAACCGCACGGTGTCGGTGGCGTACCCGGGTGCCGAGGGCGCGCAGAAGATGGCGGGCATCATGGCGCGCCTGCGCGAAGAGGCGCCGCGCGAGTTGGCTGGGCTCGCCGTTCTTGAAGCCGTCGACTACCAGGGCGGGGTTTCGGGCCTGCCGCCCGCGAACGTGGTTGAGCTGCGCCTTGCGGGAGGCAACAAGGCCATCGTGCGCCCGAGCGGCACCGAGCCCAAGATCAAGCTCTACGTCTTTGCGAAGGCCGATGCCCGCGAAGACGCCGAAGCGCTCCTTAACGAGATAGAAGCGGCCGGCAGGAAGCTTTTGGCGTAAGAAAGTCTTTTGGCGCGCATCGCGGCACGGGTTCCGAGCTCCTACGACGACGGCGTGCCCGGCCGTCGCATAACACGCTTTGTAACCTACGATCAGGCAACGGAAACCCTCGAAACGCCCTGCGACAAACCTGCCGCAGGGCGTTTTTTGCTAGCTGTATCTATCAAAAATGATAGATACAGCTATCATTCTTTATGTCAGAGTACATAGGAACGAGGCGACTATGTTCAGAAGAGACATTTCAAAGCAGCTTGAGCAACGAATGGGCGAACCTCGATCTTTCATTCAGGTTGTCACGGGCCCTCGGCAGACAGGCAAAACGACGGCTATCAAACAAGCCGTCAAAGTTGCCGGGTTGCCCGTGCGCGTCGCAAGCGCCGACGAGGCGGCGGAGTTGGGGAGCGATTGGGTCGAGACTCAATGGCGGCAAGCGCGCGCCCTTACTAGGGGAAATGAGAAAGCGGTCCTGGTAATCGACGAAATTCAAAAGGTTTCCCAGTGGTCTGAAGTCGTCAAGAGGCTCTGGGACGAGGACAGCTGGAATGACGTGCCCCTGCTCGTAATCCTCTCTGGGTCTTCCAGCCTGCTCCTGGGTAACGGTCTCACCGAATCCCTTGCCGGTCGATACGAGCTTTTGCGCTCTACCCACTGGGGACTGTCGGAGATGTCGGAGGCGTTCGGTTATTCGCTTGAAGACTACCTCGAATTCGGGGGTTACCCTGGAGCTGCGATTCTAAAAGGCGACGAAAATCGCTGGCGTGAGTACATGCGCGACTCCATCATCGAAGCGACGATTTCTCGAGACGTCCTGCAAATGGAGGACGTAAGGAAGCCGGCGCTTATGCGCGCCCTTTTCGAATTAGGGGCGCAGTATTCCGCGCAAGAACTATCGTATCGGAAAATACTCGGGCAGCTTGACGACAAAGGAAACACGGATACGGTTAAGCATTATCTCGACCTTCTGTCGGGAGCCGGCATGATGAGCGGTCTTCAGAAATTCGACGACAAGCCGATCAGGGCGAAGGCTTCGTCGCCGCGACTCATGGTGCACGACCCCGCGCTGATGACCTCGATGTGGCACGGAAAGGGAAGCCTTCTTAGCGACTCCGATTTGCGGGGGCACCTTGTCGAGACCGCAGTAGGGGCCTATCTGATAGCTCGCTCGGCAACGGACGGTTTCAATCTTTTCTGGTGGCGAAACGGCGACCTTGAGGTCGACTTCGTGCTTAAGCGAGCGCAGGAGGTCACTGCGGTCGAAGTGAAAAGCGGACGCGTTAGCAAGAGCGGCCTCGGAGCGTTTTGCAAGACCTATCCAAGCGCGAATCCCCTTATCGTGGGTGATTCGAACACGCCGGTAGAGGATTTCCTCCGAGGGAATGTGCCGCTTTTTTAGGCTATCTGCGGCTTTGCCGTAGCTGATTTGAAGGAGCTCAAGGCAGGAGCCCCGTCTCGAGCTCCTTCGACGTTCGCCGTAAGGAGCTCCATACTCCGGCATTCCCCCTGCCCTGCGGAAGAAGTTGCCGTTTTCCCGGATTCCCGAACCTCGATTTCGCAAGAGCAACGCGAGCAAGCATTCGGATCGATGAAAGACAGCGTTGAAGGGACACTCAGGAAGGATAGGCTTGCACAAGAGTCGAATACGCCCTCTTCCAGCGACGTCACGCTGTCCGGTATCGTCATTTCCCCCAGCATCGAGCAACCGCTAAAGGCATTGCGCCCGATCCACCCGAGCGAATCGGGGAGACTGCACGCTTCGAGGCTGCGGCACCCTTTGAACGAATCGTCTTCGAGCACTTCGATTCCCCTCGAAAGCTCGGCCTCCCTCAAGTGAACGCACCCTTTGAAAGTCGCCTTCTCCACCGTGGCGATGCCGGATGGGACGGCGATCCGCTCCAAGCTCAAACACTCCCTGAAGCACTCTTTTCCCAGTTCAGCTAACGATGCGGGAAGGGCGATGCTGCCGAGAGACCCGCATCGCATGAAGGCACGGGCCCCGATTCTTCGGACGTTTCGAGGAAGCGTTGCAGACCGCAGACGGGTGCACCCCCTGAAAGCGGCATCGTCGATCGAGAGAAGCGTGCTCGGGAGATGAACTTCCTCCAAATGGAGGCACCCCGCAAACGATTCCTCTCCCAGCGAGACGACGCCTTCGGGAACGACGACCCGCCGAATCCCGTAATCGCAGAAGAAAGCCCTTCTCCCGATCGACGAAACCCCTTTGGGTACCACAACGAGAGGCTGAGGATCCCCGTTGTCGCTGTAACGGGTCAGCGTCAAATCGAACGTGGCCATGCCGCTCCTAGCGATTGACGACGAAACGCTTGCGAAGCTTCGTCGCGGAAACTTCCAAAACGATGGAAACGGCCATGCACAGGTAAACGATAAGGCCGATTTCGTGAATATCGAAATAGTAGTTTCCAGCGAGGAAGAGCGAGTAGCCGATGCCGCCCGAGCCGGCCATTCCGGCAACGACCACAGCAGCTACGAAATTAATCTCGAAGCGAATGAAAGTCCAGGACAGCATCTCGTTCAACTTCTCGGAAAGCACACCGCGACCGACAACCTGCCACCACGATGCCCCCGTCGACTGCAAAGCCTCGAGAACGCCCGCGTCCACTTCCTCGAAGCTCTCGGAATACGCTTTCACCAGATAGGCGACGCTATGGAACAGCATCCCGATAACCGCGGCCTCGGCACCAAGACCTATCGCGACAGTGAAGATCAGAACCCATAAGATCGTCGGTACCACTCGCGCGATCGACATTACGATTTTGATGGCGTTGCTTACCATGAGGTTCGATAAGTTACTTGCCGCGAACAGTCCAAGGAAGAGCGCGATCACCGCGCCTCCCAGCGTCGTAAGCGTTGCCAACGCAAGCGTGACCAAAAGCTCTACCACTAAATCGGGGTACTTGAAGTGCCCGTTCACGTGCGGAGTCGTGGCCATTTCGACAAAGTCCGAGAGGGCATTCCCGAAGGCGGTCAAAAGAGGCGTTTTCCCGTAATCCATCTGAACGAAGGCGTAGATCGTGACCGCAGCAAGCGAAAGAACCACGGCAACCACGAGGGCGTTCGACTTCGAGAACGACCGCGTCTTGATCTTGCCGCTGCGGGTTAAACGCGCTCCCTGCGGCGTATCCGATGCCGCCATCTACATCACCCTTCTTCGAATATAGTTAGAGGACGTTTCGCATGCAATCACCACGACGATCACCAAGGCAAGAACAAGTCCCGCCGTGTCGTACCTGAAGCTCTTGTAGTAAAGGTCGAAGACGAACCCTATGCCCGTGCCCGTCAGCATCCCTACGAGAGTCGCGTCCCTGATGTTCGTCTCGATCATGTAAAGAACCCAGCTGATAACCTGAGTGATGCTCATGGGAATCACCGCCCGGGAAACCACTTGGAGATACCCCGCTCCACAAGAACGAAGGGCTTCCACCGGGCCGACGCTCATCTCGTCGATGTTCTCGAGGAAGCACCTTGTTAAAAAACCGAAGCTTTGAAGGAACAGCGCCAAATAGCCTGTGAACTCACTCTGTTTGAACGAGAAGAGCAGCAGAAACGCCCAGGCGACGATCGGGATATTGCGAAACACCGACGCAATCGCCCGAACGACGAACTGCATGGGGCCTCCGAGCCCCACCGTCCGGGACCCCAAAACAGCGCAGACGAACGCAAGGATTGCGGCAGTGCAACTTGCCGCCACCGAATCGAGCACCGTCGAAAGAAGCGCGGGGGCGATTGTCCCCATTTTGTCGAACGACGACGCCTGGGGCATGAATTTCTGGAGGAACCAAACGAAACCGGCGGGAAAATCGCGAAGGGCCTTCAGCAGATCGAAGCCGACGAATTGGCTCGATAATCCGCAAATCCCCAAAAAAACGAGGATGAGCGCGATGAAAGTTAGGTGCTTCTTAAGGAAAAAGCGCTGGTGACAAGCCTGCTCTTTGCCGTTTTCCGACGTCTCGCATTGCGCCGGTCGGGATTTCAGTGAAGTCACGAGCATCCCTCTTCATTGTCGTCGCCGTATATCTTCGCGATTATCGAAGGCGTCAAATCGTCGGGCGATCCATCGAAGAGGGCGCATCCGCCAGCCAAGCCAACGATGCGGTCCGAGAATTCTTGCGCGAATTCGACCTGATGAAGGCTTACGAGGCACGTTATCCCGAACTTGTCCACCGCACTGCGCAGCAGTTCGAGCACAACGCGGGAGGATTTGGGGTCGAGGCTCGCAATGGGCTCGTCCGCCAAAATGAGCAGCGGCTCCTGAACAAGGGCGCGAGCAATCCCGACGCGCTGCTTCTGCCCACCTGAAAGCTGATCGGCGCGAGTGTAGGCGAAATCGGATAGCCCGACGTGCTCGAGCATTTCGAAGGCACGGCGCT
The DNA here is from genome assembly GCA_934613165.1 of uncultured Ellagibacter sp. Classification (GTDB taxonomy): domain Bacteria; phylum Actinomycetota; class Coriobacteriia; order Coriobacteriales; family Eggerthellaceae; genus Ellagibacter. The sequence continues at coordinate 1,920 of CAKTSW010000060.1, read as the reverse complement.
TCTCGTCTTCGGTGAAAATTCCAAGCGAGCCGGCAAGGGCCGACTTGTACCCAAGGCGTCCCTGTAAGACGTTCTCGATTGCCGTCGAGCGATACACCAAGTTGTAGTTCTGGAACACCATGCTGATCTTGCGGCGCATATGCCTCAGCTCCCGGCCGCGAATACCCGTCACGTCCGCCCCGTCGAACACGATCGTGCCCGACGTTGGCTTGATCAGTTGGTTGATGCAGCGCAGCATGGTGGACTTGCCGGCGCCGGACGAGCCGATCACGGAGACGAACTCGCCTCTTCCAATCGACAAATCGAACCCTTCGAGAGCCGTCTTGCCGTTTCCGTATTGCTTTGTAAGCTTGTTCAGCTCGAGCAGAGCCGAAGATGCGTTCGCCATTCCTGTTCCCGTCTTTCCGCTAAGAGGGAGGCTCGAGGATGAGCGCCCTCTTAGCGATGAGCGTTATCTACCCTTTGAAGTCGATGAGTTCGCGGAACTCATCGTAGTAGTCGTCCTCGGCGGGAACGAAACGCACCTTGTCGGAGGTCTTCGACCAATTGCTGACCGTGTCCTTGTCGTCGGGGGAGGGGAAGATCTTCGAGTTGGAAGCTACCTCGTCGGAGCACATATAATCGATGATCTTGTCGTGGATGTCTGACGGGACGGTCGCGGTGTTGATGCAGATCGGAACCGCAGGCACGGGCAGCGCTTCGATAATGGTGAATTCTTTGCCCACGACTGCGTCGAGAGGCGAGTCGACCCCTTCTTTGACGCGATAAACGGTACCGGGCTGCGCAGGCTCGCCCGACACAAGCTCGACCATCGGGTCGACCAGGTAATCGGCGAAAACGGCGACGTCGGCGTCACCGTTAAGCAGATTGAACAGCGATCCAGGGTGAGAGCCGGGGAACAGCACCGTGTCGAAGAAAGCCCCCGATTCGCTGCATTCGTCCGTGCTGGAAAGCCCGAATTGCTTTTTCACCACCGTTGCCGGCATAACGAATCCCGACGTGGAGTTCAGGTTAACGAACGAGAAGTTCTTGCCTTTGATGTTGTCGAGGGAAAATGACGAGCCGCTCTTATACTTGTCGGCATCTTCGCTTCGAACGCAGATTTGGGAGTAGTAAGATGCCTGGTCGAGCTCGCCGTCCTCGTTGCTCAGAACGAATGCGATGTTGACGTCGGCGTTCTTCGCATGCGCTTCGACGTATTCGGAAGCGCCCAAGGAGGCCATGTCGGCCTTGCCGGAAATCAGCGATTCGATGGTGACGTTGTAGTCGGTGGTGGTCATCATCTCACACGGCAGACCGCAGCCCTTTTCAATGCACTCGGCGACCGCTTCGCGCATGCCTTCGTACGTCGTCGTCGACTCGTTCGGCTCCCATATGAAGACGATCTTGTCTTTCGACGACGCGGTCGACGATGCTCCGTCTGTTTTAGAGCCGCTATCCGAGGAGGAGCAGCCCGACAAAGCTCCGGCCATCGCTGCGCCGGCAAGAGCGGTTGCGCCTACAGCGACGAATTGCCGACGATCAAGCGAGCCGCGGGGGGTAGTATCCTTCCTGTTTCCCATCATCCAGTTCCTTTCACATGGTTAGTATTCGCTTCACGCATATAGTTGAAACGCGCGCTTATTGTATCGTAAGAGTTGCGCATGTCTATTACTATCTTCGGTCCGTATTCGATTTCGCCTGCTAAATACGATTTGCCGTTTGCGCGCTGGCCAAAGCGATCGGGCAATGTGGTTGGCGGAGCTTCGACGAGTTTCAGCTTGCCTCTTTTGCGGTATTATGTAGACCTTATGGGTTTGGGGGCCTGGCCGCTATATGGGCAGGCGATGCAAGGGATAGGGGTTTCATGGACGCGAACGCGTGGCTCGTCGCCGTCACCGGCGACATCGACGGCTTTCTGTACACGTACATCCTGCTGGC
>CAKTSW010000059.1 GCA_934613165.1 uncultured Ellagibacter sp. | reverse complement strand
TCCTTTTCCTTCCCCGTAAGCTTCTCGGCCGCTTCCTGCGCCTTGTTCACGGCCTTCACCAGCAGGAACACGACGAAGGCCACGATGAGGAAGTTGATCACGGCAGAAATGAACGCGCCGAAATCGATGTCGGTGCCGGGAACGACCAGTCCCGAAATCGTCCCTGCGCCGCCGCCGGCGATGACTGAGATGAGCGGGTTGATGATGTTGGTGGTGAGCGCCGTCACGATCGACGTGAACGCGCCGCCGATGATAACCGCGACCGCCAGGTCGATCACGTTCCCGCGGTTGATGAACTCCTTGAACTCCTTCAGGAATTTCTTCATGTGGGTCCCCTTCCCCCTGTTTGCGTTACCGACGGGTCATTATCGCACGAAGCGAAGTCCCTACTCAAGCGGGGAGCGATCGTGGTTGATCTCGCGGTTGAAGAGGCGCTCCACCTCCGCGACGTCGTGCGTCTGCCCGAGCGCCCACATGGTCTTCGCGACGATCGCCTCGGGCGTCATGTCCGCGCCGCGCAGGATGCCCGGATGGTCGGCGTACGCGCGCCCGACCTCGTAGATGCCCAGGTCGAGGCCCTCTTCGGGAACCTGCGTCGTCATGACGGCGATGCGCCCCGAATCGACCCAGGAATAAATGGCGTCCTGGAAGCGGGGGCCCGTTTCCCCCTGCTCGGGGACGCCTCCGATGCCGAAGGTCTCCAGGATGACGGCGTCGTAGGAGCCGGTCAAGGCCGAGAAGATGCTCGAATCGAGCCCAGGCGTGAGCTTCAGCGCGAACACACGCGAATCGAGCGCGTCATAGACGATGGGACGCGCGCCCGCGGCGCCCCCCGACCGCAGGCCGCCATGCGGAGCCGCTCCGCTGCGCACGATGCGATCGGTCCGGATGTAGGCGAGCGGCGGGAAGTTCACGCTCGTGAAGGCGTTCGCGCTCATAGTGCGCTGCTTGCGGGCGCGGGTGCCGGCGATGGCGATGCCGCCGAACACGATGGACACGTCGCGCGCCGCCTCGTCGGTCGCATAGAGCACGCTTTGGTACAGGTTGAGCTTCGCGTCGGTGAAGGGGCTCGCCATGGGGCGCTGCGAGCCGGTGAGCACGATCGGCTTGGGGCTTTCCTGGATAAGGTAGGATAGGGCGGCCGCGGTGTAGGCCATCGTGTCGGTGCCGTGCAGCACGACGAACCCGTCGTAGTCGTCGTAGCTTTCCATGATGGCGTGCGCGACGCGCAGCCAATCGCTCGGACGCATGTTGGTCGAGTCGATGTTCATGGCCTGCTTCACATCGAGCGTGCAGAGGTCTGCGGCCTCAGGGACGAACTGCGCCAACTCCCTTCCCGTAAGGGCAGGTGAAAGGCCGTTTCCGTCTTCTGCTGACGCGATGGTGCCGCCCGTGGCGACAAGGAGGATGCGCTTTCTCGCCACAGCTTACTCCCATGCCTTCCACACGTCGGGCGCGTAGCCGACGGTCGCCTGCCGGCCGTTTCGAACGATAGGCTCCTTCACGATATGCTGGTTCTCGAGCAGCTTGTCGAACTTCTGGTCGGCGGAGAGGTAGGAGATGAGCGCGACCGTGTCGGCGTCCTTCGCCTTCGGGTCGACGAGCGCGTCGATGCCGCCCGCCGCGCGCGCGACGCTTTCGAGCTCGCCTTTGCTCATCCCCTTTTCCTTCAGGTCGATGAACTGGAACTTCACGCGCCGCTCCTTGAAGTAGCGCTGCGCCTTCTTCGTGTCGAAGCTCTTCTTCGTACCGAATATCTGGATGTTCATAAGGGCTCGTCCTCCCGCCGCCTTGGCCGCATTGTACCGCTCCGCGATTCGCTTCCGAGGATTGTACCCTATACGCGAAGGGGCACAAAGCGCGCGTTCGGCCGCTCGCATGCCCCAAGGGCTCCCCCGCCCTGCCGCTCGCTTGACTTGGAGCTGCTCCAAGCTTGTATGTTTTTGCATTGCGCTGTAAAAAAGAGTGCTGCGAAAAACGAGCATACGAGCAAGGAGCATCCCCATCAGCATGAGCCACGAGAACGGAAACGGCATGAATTTGAAAGACGCGGCCTTAGAGAGCGCGCCCGCCCCGACAAGCGACGGGCGCGCGGCGGGCGCCGTGGGAGACGCAAGCGCAGCGGGCGCCCCGGGCGATACGCGTACTCCGAGCGTCCCAAGCACCCCGAGCGCCGCGGAGAGCGCGACCGCCCCGGGCAAGCCCAAGAAGAAGTCGGGGATGGACATGCTGCACGGCCCCCTGCGCGGGAAGATCGTGCTGTTCGCTATCCCGCTCGCGCTCTCGAGCATCTTGCAACAGCTGTTCAACTCCGCCGACGCCATCGTGGCCGGGCAGTTCCTCGGATCGACCGAGCTCGCCGCCATCGGAGGCATCGCGCCTTTGATCACGCTGTTCATCGGCATGTTCGTGGGGCTTTCCATCGGCACGAACGCCTCGATCGCCACGCGCATCGGGCACGGCGAGCGCGACCGCATCCACGACGCCGTGCAGACGACCGCCGTCGTGGCTCTGGTGTGCGCAGTGATTGTCATGCTCGCGGGCATCTTCGCGACCGAGCTCATCGTCGACGCGGTCGGGATGCCGGGCGAGGCGCGCGCGGAAGCAGTGAGCTACCTGCGCATCTACCTTATCGGCATCGCGTTCTTCCTCGTGTACAACTTCGGCTCGGCCGTCCTGCGCGCGAAGGGCGACACGCGCCGCCCGCTCTACGCGCTCGCCGTCGCCGTGGCGCTCAACTGCGCGCTCGACGTGGCGGCCGTCGCCGTGCTCGGCCTGGGAGCGGCGGGAATCGCCGCGGCGACCGTGGTTTCCTACGCCGTTGCGGCCGCCATCATCGTCGCCATGCTCATGCACGAGGAGGAGGCCTTCCGCCTCGACGTGCTCCATCTGCGCGCCGAGCGTCGCGCGCTCAAGCAGATTCTCTACATCGGCGTGCCGTCGGGGTTGCAAAGCGTCGTGTTCTCGCTTTCGAACATCGTCATCCAGGCGTCGATCAACAGCTTCGGCACCGACGCGATCGCAGGCTCCACGGCAGCGCTCAACTTCGAGTACTACACCTACTTCATCGTGAGCGCGTTTTCGCAGGCCGCCGTCACCTTCATCGGGCAGAACTACGCGGCCGGCAAGCTCGACCGCTGCGACGCCGTCATGAAGTTCTGCATGTTCGCCTCGATGGGTTTGTCGCTTGTCGTGTCGATCGTGTTCGTGGGATTGGGCGACACCGACCTCGGCATCTTCACCACCGAAGCCGGCGCGCTCGGCTACGCTACCGTGCGCATGTGGCACGTCGAGATCTTGGAATGCCTGCCAAGCACCTACGAGGTAACCGCCGGAGCCATGCGCGGCATGGGCTGGTCGATCCTGCCGACGATCGTGGTCATCGTCGGGTCGTGCGTGCTGCGCATCGTCTACGTGTACACGCTATTCCCGCTGTTCGGCACCTTCGAGGCGCTGCTCAACATCTACCCCGTAACCTGGATCGTCACCGGCGCCACGATGATCGCGCTCTACTTCTTCGCCCGGAAGCGGTCTTACGCGAAGGTTATCGAGCGCACGAAGGCACGCGCGAAGAAGGCCGTATAGGGTTCGCGAGAAGGGCGCTCCGGCCACCTCGGCAGTCCGGGCAGCACGCTTATTGTCGGCACAATGCGAACGAGAGGACGATTCTCACGCCTTGACAGTCCGGGCGGCACGCTTAGTGCCGATGCAATGCACGCGGAAGAGCGATTTCCCCTTCTAGATGGCGGGCCATTGCGGGCTTGCAAACCGGAGAGCGATTTTCCCTTGCAGAATGGCAGCCTATAACGAGTTTGCAAACGCCAAGCCATTTTTCCCATCGGAAATGGCGGGCAAAACCGCATCCCCCCTTGCAAAAGCGGCCTTCGCTGCCACACCCCTGGACCCGGCGCCATGCCGCAGCATCCCCGGTCTCGATGCGCACTCGGCATCTCTCGCCCCAGTGGGCATCGAGTTCCAACATCCCGTCTTTCCGCATTCGAGTCTCCATGCGTCAAGGCAAATCAGGACTACCGTATAGCGGGTGGTTCACTGTCTCTCGCGCCAAGGGCACAGAGGGCAGGCTAAAGCCATAAACAAGGGGCGTCCTGGAAGAATTCCAGGACGCCCCCCTCGCGAGCATGATGTTCCCGCAGCCTTTACGCCTTCCCTTGCGCCTTTTCCACGCGCACGGCGCACACCTTGTATTCGGGGGTGGCCGACACGTTGTCGAGCGCGGCGTTGGTGAGCCAGTTCACATTGCCGTCTTGGAAATGGAACGGCATCCACACCTGGCCGGGGTTGGTCTTGCCCGACACGCGCGCCGTCGTCTCGATGCGGCCGCGGCGGCTTTCCACGACCACCCGGTCGCCGTCCGCGATGCCGCCGGCCTCGGCGTCGGCCGCGTTCATCTCGATGAACGACTCGCCCGCGATGCAGTTCAGGCCCTCGGTGCGCCCCGTCATGGCGCAGGCGTTGTACTGCGCGAGCACGCGCCCCGTCATCATCGTGAGCGGGAACTCCGGGCTCGGCAGCTCCGCCGACGGCCGAAACGGCGAGAACGAGAACGCGCCCAAGCCGCGCGCGAACTCGCCGACGTGCATGATCGGCGTGCCCGGATCATCCGGCCCCTTGCACGGCCACTGAAGCCCGCGACCCGCGATTGCCGCCGAGTCGAGGCGCGCATGGCTTATACCCGCGTACGACGGCGTGAGCGACGCGATCTCGTCCATGATCTGGGCAGACGTAAGCTTCGGCTGATCGTAGCCCATGCGGCACATGATCTCGGCGAACACGTCGGTGTCGAGGCGCGGGCCTACCGGCCCCGCGACCGCGCGGCGCACGCGCTGGACGCGGCGCTCGGTGTTGGTGAAGGTGCCCTCCTTCTCGGCGTAGCTTCGTCCGGGCAAAACGACGTCGGCGTACTTGGCCGTCTCGGTCAGGAACAGCTCTTCCACCACGAGGAAGTCGAGCGACTTCAGCGCGCGAATCACGTGATTGGTGTCGGGGTCGGTGCGGACCGGGTCCTCGCCGAACAGGAACAAGCCCTTCACGCGCCCGTCGATCATGGCCGGGAAGCACTCGGTCGCCTTGAGCCCCGGAGCCTCGTTGAGTTCAACGCCCCACGCGGACTCGAACTTCGCGCGCGCGTCGGAGTTCGCGACCTTCTGGTACCCGGTGAAGTCGGCCGGTCCCGCGCCCATGTCGCACGCGCCTTGCACGTTGTTCTGCCCGCGGAGCGGGTTCACGCCGCAGCCGGGCTTGCCGAGCTTGCCCGCGACCAGGGCGAGGTTGGAAATCGCCATGACGCCCTCGGTGCCCGTGGTGTGCTCGACCACGCCGAGGCAGTACACGATCGACGCGCGGTCGACGCTCGCGTACATGCGCGCCGCCGACACGATGTCGCGCGCGTCGACGCCGCAGATCTCGGCTACATGCTCGGGCGTGTAGTCGGCCACCGCGGCTTTGATCTCCTCGAAGCCCTCGGTGCGGCTCTCCACGAACTCGCGGTCGTAGAGCCCCTCGCGGATGATCACGTTCACCATGCCGTTCAGAAGCGCCACGTTCGTGCCGGGCGCGAGCTTCAGGTGGATGTCCGCCTTGCCCGCAAGCCAGATGCTGCGGGGGTCGGCCACGATGAGTTTCGCCCCGCGCTCGACCGCGCGGCGGATGCGCATGCCCATGACGGGGTGCGCCTCTTCGGGGTTGCTCCCGATAAGGAAGATGACCTGCGATTTCTCGCAGACGTCCTCGATGGAGTTCGTCATTGCCCCAGAACCAAGCGTTGTCGCCAGACCGGCGACGGTGGGGGCGTGTCAAACACGTGCGCAGTTGTCGACATTGGGAGTGTCGAATGCGCACCTCGCCATCTTCTGGAGCATGTAGATGTCTTCGTTGGTCGAACGCGAGCACGCGAACGCCGCGATCGACTCGCCGCCGTAGTTCTGTTTAAGCGCCCCCATGCGGCGCGCCACAAGGCCGAGCGCCTCGTCCCAGGTCGCGGGTTCGAGTTCGCCCGTCTCGGCGTTGCGCACGAGCGGCGTGGTGAGGCGGTCGGGCGAGCTTACGAAGTCGAAGCTGCCGCTTCTGCCCTTCACGCACAGAAGCCCCTGGTTGGACGGGCCCTGCGCCGCCTGAGCGTCCACGATGCGCCCGTCTTTCACCACCAAGTCGAGCTGGCAGCCCACGCCGCAATGCGGGCAGGTGGTGCGCACCTTCTCGACCTCCCACTCGCGGTAGGCGCGGCGGCGCTTCTCGGTGATGGCGCCCGTGGGGCACGCCTGGGCGCAGTTGCCGCAGCTCTCGCAGATGGTCGCGTCCCACCCCTCGCCGAACGGCGCGCGGATGGTGGTGCGGGTGCCCTTCTTGCCCGTCTGCAGCACGTGGTTGCCCACGGCGTCGTTGCAGGCGCCCACGCAGCGCTGGCAGCGGATGCAGAGGTTCGGGCTGAAGGAAAGGAACGGGTTCTCCTCGTACAGGGGCTTGTCGTGCTGCGGCACGTCGAAGCTCGGGGAGCTCACGCCCACCTCGCGCGCGACGGCCTGCAGCTCGCATGACCCGTTTTTGGGACAGGAGAAGCAGTAGTTCGTCGAGTCGAGCCCGTGGTCGGAAAGGAGTAGGTCGACCGCGATGCGGCGGTACTTCAGCACGCGCTCGGAGTCGGTGGCGACGACCATGCCCTCGCGCACCGGGGTGGAACAGGCGGGCACGGGCGCCGGCTCGCCTTCGACGTCGACCACGCACACGCGGCACGAGCCGATGGCGCTGCGGCGCGCGAGGAAGCACAGCGTCGGGATATGGATGTTCGCCCGGCAGGCGGCGGCGAGAATCGTCATGCCCTCGCGCGCCTCGACGGCCTGGCCGTTTATGGTGATGTTAAGCATACTGGATGCGCCCCCCAACGCATGCGCCCGCGCCGAAGGCGTCGCAGCGCAGGCATCGCCCGCATTCCTGCAGCGCCTCTTCGCGGCTCATGGGAATCTCAACGCCTTCATAATCGTTCTTGCGCTCGCGCGCCGGACGCTCGATCATTTCCACGCGCCCGGTCGGCGTGCGGTCGTTCGGGCTCGCGGCCGGGGCCGCGACGCCGCAGTCGAGCGTATGGTGGAAGCCGAGCATCTCATCGATGTTGCGCGCGGCCACCTTGCCCGCGCCGATGGCCTTGATGACCGTCGCCGGGCCCGTCTGGCAGTCGCCGCCGACGAACACGTTCGCGCCGAGCTCTTCCGAAGGGGTGGCGGCCTCCGCGTCAAGCGAGGCGCCCGACACCGCGTCGACCTCAGGCGCGTCGTCCGAGGCGCCCTTCATGCGCGCCTTCAGATCGTCGTCGGCCTTGAACTGGCCCCATTCCGCCTCCATGCCGAACTCCTCGAACGGGCCCGACACGATGTTCTGGCCCACGGCGATGAGCACGACGTCGGCGGGGATGCGGAGCTTGGGCTTGTCGGCCGCCACGGGGGCGGGGCGCCCGCGCTTCACCGCGCCGATCATCTGCGGCTGAGTGATGAGCGCCGCGACATGGCCCGCGTCGTCCTTCTCGATGGA
>CAKTSW010000058.1 GCA_934613165.1 uncultured Ellagibacter sp. | reverse complement strand
CTGCTCGTCGTGCCGCCGAAACCGGCCAAGACCACGCCGAACGTGCTCTTCTCCAAGAAGTTCATCGTCCCGACGGCCGCCATCTGGACCGCCTACTTCGTCGGCCAGTTCTGCGTCTACGGCATGAACACCTGGATCCCCACCTGGTTCAAGGGCATCGGCTACAGCTCCTCTGAGGCCGTCGCGCTTTCCACCTGGAACAACGTGGCCGCTATCGCGTCCAACATCTGCGTCGGCTTCGTGGCTGACAAGCTCGGCCGCAAGCGCAACCTCGCGTTCTCCTGGATCTTCTGCATCGTCGCGATCATCATCTGCTCGCTGTTCGTCGTTCCGGGCAACTTCGGCCTGTCCATCGCGCTCATGCTGCTGTTCGGCTTCGCTCTGAACTACGCCATCACCGCAGTCCAGCCGCTCATGCCGGAATCCTACCCGACGGCCATCCGCAACACCGGCGTCTCGTGGTGCCAGGCGTTCGCCCGCTTCGGCGGCTCCGCCTCCTCCATCGTCCTCGGCGGCATCGCGGGCATGGCCATGTTCCAGACGGCCGACGGCGCCACCAACTGGAGCCAGGTCGTGCTCATGCTCATCATCCCGTTCGTTCTCGGCTTCATCTGCTGCCTCCTCTTCGTCAAGGAGACCGGCGGCAAGTCCATGGACGAGCTGTCCGCAGAGTCTTCGAGCGACCCGAACGACACCGGCATGACGAACTTCGTCATCATGCTCATCGTGATCGCCTTCCTGTTCGTCACCTGCATCGTGTGCCCGCTGGCCATCTCCGGCTGGTCGAAGCTCCCGATCGCGCTGCCGCTCATGGGCATCGGCGTTCTGCTGCCGTTCATCTACTTCTTCATCTTCGCGACCCCGCAGCGCAAGGCTTACTTCGCCGAGTAACGCTCGCTGCTGTCGCATAGCACTAAGGCGGCGCCTCACCCCGAGGCGCCGCCCCTTGAAAACATCATCTTGTCGGAAAAGAGGGTGCCGTCAGTCATCCCCACGCGCAGACGACATTCGAGCATATCCCACAGTCTCTCCTTCTGTGCAATTACTCCCCAAGTAAACGAGCCTCTTTTCCCGATTGGCTACCTTCAGAACAGGCTGGCTCACAAGTACCGACGCGCCGAGTCGGCACCCTCTTTCCCGACAATGGATGTCTTCTGAAAATCATTCAACATGCAGGCTTCGGCCTGCATGTTTGCGTTTTACTGAAGAAAAAGGCGCCGCGCTGGGGAGCGAAAGGCAGCTATGGCACGACCGAAGAAAGACTCCGCCTCTCCCGGCGCAAAAGACCGCATGATCGACGCCTTCTGGCGCGCCCTCGAAACATACGGCATCGACGAAGTCACCGTGAGCATGATAACGAGCAACGCCGATTGCAACCGCGGGTCGTTCTACTATCACTTCAACAGCTTGCAGGAATTGGCCCGGGCGGCCTTCAACCGGGACTGCGTGAACCGCGACGACGTGGCCCGCGCGACCCTCGCACTCGTTTCCGGAAAGCACGTCGAAGCGACCCATGCCATCTTCGATGCGGAACGGGTGAGGAAGATGGGGCTCATCGGCGAACGAGGCGGCGCTCCCATCGCCGGGAGCGAAACGTGCGCCGCGCTCAACAGCGTTTGGCTTGCCATCGCCTGCGCCGCAGGAGAGCCCTACACCGCGGGCGCACGCAGCGCGATCGACTTCATCAACTACGGCACCGCCCGTTTCGTGAACACCGCCAGCCAAATCAGCCCCGAGGAATCGAACATCGACGAGAGCGCCGTTTTCCTGCACGACCTGGCCGTCTTCGCGCTTCAAGAAATCGAGCGCTTCCAGCATATCAGCGAAGGGGAGGCCATCACGCGCCTGAAGCGACTGGTAAAAAGCTCGTAGCAATCCTTGAAGGGGAGTACATCTAGGCCGACGGTGCGCAGTGCCGCCTTCAACGGGCTTGCCGCACCCTTCACACTCCACGCGCCAGCGCAAGCCCCTTCGCAAGCCTCACCATGATGTCAGAGTACGAGCAGCCGGGATGGTTATTCCTTCCAGCTGTCGCCCGTAACGTAATCGATTCCGATGCCCGGCTGCACGTTGTAGCAGTACACGTTGAAGCTCACGCCCGCGCCGTCATCCTCAATCGAGCGCGCCTCCATATGGACGCCGCGCGCGACGAGCTCGTCCCCTTGGAAAACAGGAGTCACGCGATAGAGCACATGATTCCCCGTCGCACGAACGTAGTCGCCCGTTTCCTCCTCGTACGGCAACATGCCCTCGATGTTCAGATACCGCGTGCCCGTGATGAGGTTCTTCCAATTCGCGTTCTGCCCGGTCAGCTGGTGGGCAACCAAATGACAGCGGTTATACAGACTGTCGCCGTCGATGCCGTCGTATTTCACCGAATGCCACCCCGTCGGCTTCACGCTGCTAATGCGCCCGCGTTTCTCGGTCGGCATGATGTCGCGCCCCACACTCGCCTCGGCAACGCCGCAGCGCCCGAGGGAATCGAGCTCGCTGAACTGGTCGTAGCTGCCGCGTGCCTGCGCCACCGCGATCTCGTCCTCGGTGAAACCGGGCACGTTGCCGTTCACCTCGACCGATGCCTGTCCGCTGTATTCGGGAACGGTTGCGAGCAGATCGGAATTAGATACCTCGCCGCCTTGCGCCTGCTGCAGCCCAACCGCCTCCCCCGATTCAGACGATGCCGACGGGTCGGGAGAAGAAGCGCTACCGGTGTCTTGAGCGCTACCGTCCTGCGACGGCTCTTCGACCTGGGCGCTTTGCCCCTTCGAAGTCGCTGCGTCCTTGCCCGAGTAAGCCCCCGCGCATCCGCTGAGCGCAAGGGAGAAAGCAAGCAGCAGCGAGAGCGCAAGCGCCTGGCATGCGCGGGCATTCTTTCCCAGCAACGACGAGGCGAAAAGAGAGGCGCGGTTGCGTTTCATGGCGAACCCCCAACACGACTGGATATTAGTTGAAGTAATGATTGTAGTACGAAATCCCCTTGCACGATAAGCGGGACGGCGCGCCCCGCACGTCGCGCTTTTTCACCCAGGATTTCGAGAAATGCGCCCCGTCAAGTCATCACGGCGGTCTGACTACGCTACAATCAGGGCAAACACGGTCACAAGTCACGTTTACCATAAACGCAGCCATAAACGAAACGAGGATTCCATGACCGACCTTCGAACCAGGACGATTTCCGTCGCCTGCGCGCTCGCGCTCACTGCAGGATGCATGCCCACGCTTGCGTTCGCCGAAAGATCCGACGAAGCAGCCTCCGCATCCGCCGCCGAGCAAAGCGCCACCCAGGCAAGCTCCCGATTCCCCATCGACAAACAGGCATTCGCGGCCGACGATTCGGAAAACGGCATCGTCCTCCTCGAAACCACCGCCGACCTCCGCGCCACCGTCGAGCCGCACGCCGCCTTCTCGGACGAGTTCATGTACTTCTCCGAATTCGAAAGCGGCCAGAACTACGACCTCACGCTTTCCTCGGGCGACAACTACCATGCCATGGGTTGCTACCAGTTCGACAACCGCTACGGCCTGCAGGATTTCCTCATCGCGTGCTACAACTACGATTCCAGCACGTTTTCCATGCTCGCATGGTTGAAGGACGAAAACGTCAGCCTCGCGTACGAGCAGAATGTCGACGGAACCTACAAACTCGACGAGAACGGTTATCGAACCTACCGCAAGCTCTACGACAAAACCACCGGCACCTTCACCAGTATGGGCGCGAAGCTCAACGAATCCTGGAGCGCCGCCTACAAAGCCGATCCCGACCTGTTCTCCCGCCTGCAGGACGGATGGTTCTACCAGGAATACGTCGGGCCCGCAATGAGGCTCTGCAACAACTCGAGCCACAACTTCAACATGGACGATCGTCGCGACTGCGTGAAGGGCCTCGTCGGCGGCATCTGCAACCTGTTCGGATCGGGCGGCATGCAGTTCTTCCTAGGCGGAACGCTTTATGGCACGCATTACGACGGCGCGCCTCTCGACGGCACCATGACCGACCGGGAGTTCGTCACCACGCTTTGCGACTACATCGTCGACCACGTTGCCGAATACCCTGGCGTAAACACGCCATACGTCTCCTCGTACCAAAACCGCTATAAAGAAGAGAAGGAAGTCTGCCTCTCCTACCTCGAGAGCGATCCCGAGCCAGAACCCACCCCCGAGCCCGACCCCGCGCCCACCCTTCAATTCGCCGACGTTTCGCAAGATGCCTGGTACGCGAGCACCGTTCAAGCCGCCGCAGAACGCGGGATCATCAACGGCTGGACCGACGAATCCGGACAGCAGATCTTCAATCCCGACGGAACGGTCACGCGCGGCCAGCTCATCACCATGCTGTGGCGAATCCAGGGCAGCCCTCAAGCCGACACGAGCACGAAGACCTTCTCGGACGTGGACTACGGCGAATACTACGGCGACGCCATTCGCTGGGCACGCGCGACCAAGATCGTCGAAGGTTACGGCGACAACACCTTCAAGCCTGAGAGCAACGTCACGCGCGAAGAAATCGCCATCATGGTCGCGAACTACGCAAACCGCATGGACGGGAAGAACCCCACGAGCGACGGCGTGAAGCTTTCCTCCTACCCCGACGCAAAACAGGTCGACACCTGGGCGAAAAGCTCGCTGAGCTGGGCCGTCGACAAGGAAATCATCACGGGATGGAAAGACGTCGACGGCAAAGCATGGCTCAAGCCGACGAACACCGCCACGCGCGCCGAAGCGGCAACCATCCTCCTGCGCTATCTCGACGCACGTTAGCCTCATACACGCCGCGGCAACGCGTTGCATGCTCGCTACCGCGGCGCACGCAGATGACCGGACTTCGAGTCCTCCAAGACGGACCTCGACGCCCACACGATGCGCTGGAATGCGAAGAAGATCAGGTCAAACCACAAGGGGCTGGCCCCAAAAGAGTTCCGGAGTCAGCCCCTTGCCGTATGATCTTTACCTAAGGCGTCCAAGTTTTGGGGCACAGTTCACACCTGCTCGCCCTCTTTTTCGCTTCCTTGCACGAAGCGCCTTAGCGTGCCGCCATGCGTTCTAACACGTTACCCGAATCTCAGGCTCGCCGTCGCCGAACAGAAGCTCGCGTTCGGGCCCGTTCAGCGCAGCGCGAGCCTGGTCGCGCAGGTTGTTCATCCCGCTTAAGAACTGACGATACATGACGAGCGTCAGATAACGGCCCTTCATCGTAAGGGTAAGCTCCTCATCGTTGTCGGTTGCGAACGCGCCGTTCACGCGCATGAACGCAAGCTCCATCGGAAGCCCCGTCTCGAGCGACTGACCGAACTCGCGCGCGAACTCCTTCTTATCCAACCGCAGCTGATACAGGTGCAGCAGGAAGTAGTAACGCATCAGGTCGCGCTTCGCCATGACCGACTTGCCCATGATCGACATATGGCCAGCCTCGATGGCGTCGTTGTACTCCTTCAGGCTGAAGCTGTTCACGTAAAGGCAGCCGTTCAAATGCGTGATCGACCCCGACCCAATCGCCGGGTACTCGTTGTAAGAAACCTGCAGCTCCTCGAACGGCAGCTCGATGTCCTTCTTGCCGTCGTGGTTCAGGCGCGTGAACGTCCAGATGGTGTCGCGTTCGAAGAAGGGATGCTCCCCGCCCGTCAGCACGCCGTCGAGAATCTGGTAATAACGATACTCGCGGTCATAGTCCATCTTCCCCAACGTCTCGACCATCTTGCGCGTCGTCGCGGCGGAAATATACAGCGGGGAAAACGTCGTTTGACGCGCGCCGCATTCAACGATCTTCTCCAAGTCGTCGATAAGGATTTCCTCGGTCTGCGAGGGGAAGTTGAAGATCATATCCACGTTGAGCGAGTCGAAGTACGGAACCGCTTCGCCGATGCGCTCGAAGATTTCCTCGCCGCTTCCGTACTTGTGATAGCGATCCATCTGCTTCAGAAGGTCGTTGTTGAAGCTCTGAACGCCAACCGAAAGACGCTGCACGCGCCCCTTCAGCTCATTGAGCCATGGCTGCGTCAGGTGATTCGGGTTCGTCTCCGAAGACACTTCCTTGATATGGAAGTTATCGCGTGCAAGATCGATCGTCTTGCACAGCTCGTCGAGCATGATGGTCGGCGTGCCGCCGCCGATGTAAAGGCTCTCGAAGTCGTATCCGAGGTCCTTCAGCATCATCATTTCCTTGCGCATGTTCTCGAAATACGGACGCGCGACTTCCTCGCGAAAAGGATAACGGTTGAAACTGCAGTACGGGCAAAGGACCTGGCAGAAGGGCACATGCATATAGAGCATGTATTTCTCGCCCGACTTCGGGCCAGGGAAGAATTTCTCATCGGTGGGATGAAGGTCAAGGTGTTCCTTCGCGATGCCTTTGACCAGGTTTGTCAGCACTCGTTCAGATAGCATGAGTTCTCCTTATGCGCCTAAAATCGGCTTACTATACTATCCTTTTTCATAAGCCGAAAGAGCGAGAAAGTCCTGCTCTCTACGGGAACAGCAAGATGCGCGCGACGAAGCGGAGCTCATTTTCAAACGCTTAAAGGGGCTATACTTTTCCCAACAAACTAAAGGAAAGGACAAGTATGAAACTCTGCGTATTCGGGTCGTCGAGCGCCTCGCTCGCACCGATCTATCTCAGCGAAGCAGAAGCGCTTGGACGGGCAATTGCACTTCATGGACACGAGCTCGTCTTCGGGGGCTACGACACCGGCCTTATGGGAGCCGTCGCATCAGGGGCCGCTGAAATGGGCGGTTGCATAACCGGCGTTATCCCCGAATCGCTTGAAGGCAAGGGACGCAAAGTCTTCCCCTGCACGACTCTCGAAACAACGCCGAACCTCGCGGAGCGAAAGAACCGCATGATCGCGCTTTCCGACGGCTTCATCACTCTACCAGGAGGACTCGGCACCTTTGACGAGCTGTTCAGCGTTCTTTCGCTTGAAAAAGCGGGTGAAATAGACAGCAAAAGCGCGCTGCTTAACGTTGCGGAGTACTTCAACCCTCTTATCCGAATGCTCGACGACGCCTACGAGAAGGGACTGAACTCCACGAATTGGCGCGAAGGCTGCGAGGTTTTCACCAACCCCGAAGAACTCGTTTCATGGATGGAAAGGTAAACGAGGGAGCGACGGAACGAGAAGCCCATGCGACTCTAATACGCGCAACGGCGATTCATTGCGCACGAAAACGCGTTAGATGAACAACCAGACAATAAAAAAGGGGAGCGGCCCTCCGGCCGCCCCCCGATGGGGCCCGCAGGGGCCCCGGAAGCGCATCAAAAAAGCGCCGCCCATGAGCGGAACGCCCTATCCTCCCACGGCCTGGCGCCGCAGTACTTTCGGCGAAGAGGGGCTTAGCTTCCGAGTTCGGAACGGGATCGGGCGATCCCCCTCTCTCTGGTTCCGCTCATGGGGGGCGCTCCCCCGCACGAGCTTCGTGCTTTCCAAGGCCTCCCGCGTCCCCGCGGCGCCCTGGCGGCTGCATGCGCGCTCCATGCCTCGATATACCGTCCAACCCGCTCCGTCTGTGAAGGAAAAAGAGCTCGGGCCATCGGAACCGCTCGCCTGAGCGCCTCGCGGCGCTTGC
>CAKTSW010000057.1 GCA_934613165.1 uncultured Ellagibacter sp. | reverse complement strand
CCTCGAGCGCGCTCGCGATGCCCTTCGCCGTCGCCATCGCGATGCGCACGCCCGTGAACGACCCCGGGCCGCGGCCCACGGTCACGCACGCGATGTCGCCGCGCGAGACGCCCGCGCGCTCAAGAAGCGCGTCGATGCGCGGGATGAGCTGGGTGTTCGATTGTCGGCGCGCCTCGGTTTCCTCATGCGCGACAAGGCTTAGCGCATACGCGTCAGCGTCGATACGCGCAAGGCCGAGGGCGATGACCTCGTTGGCCGTGTCGAACGCGAGGACGAAGCGGGCAGACGCAGCCTCGCCGGCGCCCGTGCCGGCTGGTTTCGTTTCATTCATGTGAGAGTTTTTCCTGTTCCCTTGCGGAAATGCCGTTTGCGCAAATCATAGCGCACCGAGCGTGAGCGCGCTATTTGCGCGACGATTTAACGAGGTGGGAGCGCGAATCGTTCGCCCACACGCAGAGAAGCTGGCGGGCTCGGTCGCCGACCGACTGGACGCGGATGAGCCGACACCCCGCGGCATCGACGCGTATGGAGACGTCGAGGTAGCCGTAGGGCAGCGCTTCGGGGAACTTCTCGCCCCATTCGAGGAACGCCGCGCCGTCGCCTTCGACAAGGTCGTAATAGCCGACGTCTTCAAGCTCGGAGGCGTCTTCAAGGCGGTACAGATCGAAATGGTAGAGCGGAAGGGTGCCCTCCGTGTATTCGAGAACGATGTTGAAAGTGGGGCTCACGACGTCGTCGGTTATGCCAAGGCCCGCCGCAACCCCCTGGACGAACTGGGTCTTTCCCGCGCCCAAGTCGCCGGACAGCACGATGACGTCGCCTTCGTGCAAATAGCGCGAGAGCGTTTGGCCGAGCTGCTTGGTCGCTTCGGTCGAAGTCGTCTTGCGTTCGTATGTCAACCCGTTTGCCATGCGCTCATCATACGCCCGCGCGGCGCGCCCCGCACCGAAACCGACAACATCAGCACGAAAGGCGGGCGGACAGCGCCGCGCTCGAAGGGATTCTGCATTATCATGGGGTGCGATCGACCTGCGCCCGCAAAGCGCGGCGCTTATCGCAAGCAGGGCTTATCGCCCGCAGAAAGGAGACTCATGTACGAGCAGCGCACGGCAACCGTCATGCAGAATCTGAAGGAAAGGGGCCTTTCGCAGATGATCGTCTGCGACCCGCGCTCCATCGAGTATCTGACCGGGGCCTATATCGAGCCGGGCGAGCGCTTCTTGGCGCTTGTCCTCACCGAGGGAAACGCCCCGACGCTTTTTCTGAACCGCCTGTTCACCGCGCCGGACGGCCTGCCCTGCGACGTGCATTCCTTCGACGACGTCGACAACCCGCTGCCGGCGGTAGCGAAGCTCCTCGATGGCGGCAAGGCGCTCGGCTGCGACAAGAACCTCCCCGCGCGCTTCCTCGTGCCGCTTATGGAAATGGGTGCCGCCTCGAAGTTCGTGCTCGGGTCGGTGGCCGTCGACGACGCGCGCGCCATCAAGAGCGAGGGCGAGCAGACGCTCATGTCGCAGGCTTCCGCGACGAACGACAAGGCGATGGCGCAGTTCAAGGAGCTTGTGCACGAAGGCGCGACCGAGCTTGAAATCGCCGAGAAGCTCGAGGGAATCTACCGCTCGCTCGGCGCGTCGGGCCATTCGTTCGACCCGATCGTGAGCTTCGGCGCGAACGCCGCCGACCCGCACCACATGCCGGACGGCACCGTGCTCAAAGCGGGCGACGTCGTGCTGTTCGATGTAGGGTGCCGCCAGGAGGAATACTGCTCCGACATGACCCGCACGTTCTTCTGGGGCGAGCCGACGCCCAAACAGCGCGAGGTGTACGAGCTCGTGCGCCGCGCCAACGAGGCGGGACGCGCGGCGGTGCGCCCGGGCGCGCGCTTCTGCGACATCGACAAGGCGGCGCGCGACGTCATCGCGCAAGCCGGATACGGCGAGTATTTCACGCACCGTCTGGGACACCAGATCGGCCTTGATGTGCACGAGCCGGGCGACGTGTCGTCGGTGCACGACGAGGAAGTCCAGGTAGGGATGTGCTTTTCCATCGAACCGGGCATCTACCTGCCGGGCGAGTTCGGCGTGCGCATCGAGGATTTGGTGTGCGTCACCGAAGACGGCTGCCGCGTGATGAACAGCTACTCCCGCGAGCTTACCGTGCTCGAATAGACGCCGCAAGCAAATGAGAAGCGGGGCCTGGCGCCGCCTTCCCGGCAACGCCAGGCCTCGCCGTTTTCGCCCTACTTCCCCGAAAGCCGCTCGGCAGCCTGCACAACGTGCGCCATGGTGACGCTCGTCGTTACCGTGCCGATGCCGCCGGGAACAGGGGTGATGGCGTCGACGATGGGCTCCACCTCGTCGAAGTTCACGTCCCCGCAGAGCGTCCCGTGCGAATCGAAGTTGATCCCCACGTCGAGCACGGCCTGCCCTGCGCGGAAGTATTCCTTCCCGAAGGCGCGCGCCCTGCCGACCGCGCAGATGACGACATCGGCGGTTCGGCAGAGCTCGGGCAGGTTCTCGGTCCGCGAATGGCAGATGGTCACGCTCGCGTTGCGGCGCAGAAGCATCATCGACACGGGCTTGCCCACGACGAGGCTTCGCCCGATGACCACCACGTGTTTGCCGGATATCGGCACCCGGTAGTAGTCGAGGATCTCGACGCAGGCCTGCGCGGTGCACGGGGGGAATCCTTCGTTCGCGTCGGTGAACACGGCCGCCAGCGACGAGAGCGATATGCCGTCGATGTCCTTTTCGGGGGCAAGCATGTTGCAGAGCGCCTTCTCGTCGAGAAAGCTCGGAAGCGGCCTGAACATGAGGCACCCGTGCACGGTCTTGTCGTAGTTGATGGACTGCAGCGTCGCACGGACCGCGGCCTCGGGCGCCAAGTCATCCAAGACGTAGGGCTTCGTGGCAAGGCCGAGCCCCTCGGCGCGCTTCTTGGCCGTGCGCTCATAGGACAAGTCGTCGGGACGTTCCCCCATGCGCACGAGCGCAAGCGTGGGAGCGATGCCCGCATCTTTCAGCGTAGCGATTCGTTTCCGCAGGTCATCGGCCATATGATCGACGACCGGTTTGCCCTTTAGCAGCGTTGCCATATCCTTCACCTTCACCCGTCCGGGTTTTCGATCACGAGACTTCGGCCTTCACGAAGTCGAAGAGCTCATCGCACGCTTCGCGCGTTTCCGCAACGAGAGCCTCCGCCTGCGCACGGAAACGGGAAGCAAGCGCCTCGTCGTCCATCGAGGCGGCGTTGACGAACACGTTCAGGCTCGCCCCGTCGACCGCCGCACGCACGAAGGCGGCCGCGACCCCGGCGTCGGAGCGCGCCAGGCGGCTGCCGTTGCGCGCAAGGTAATCGGCGTGCTTGAGCACGCTCGCCGCCGCGCGCATGATGGAAAGCGGCGCCTCGGCAGCGCCCACGAGCGCCGCCTGGATCGCCGCAGCCTTCGCCGCCGCCTCCTCGGGCGAGCCCTTCGGCATGCGGTAGGCGGCCGCGAGCGGCTCGAACGCGCGCGCGTCCTCTTCGACGAGCTCGATAAGGCGGGCGCGCAAGTGGGAAAGCTCCGCCAGATGGCGCTTCACCTCGTCTTCCACCCCGGCATACGTCTTCTTGCCCACGGTGAGGTTTCCGACCATGGAGGCAAGTGCCGACGCGAGCGCGCCGGCATACGCCGAGGCGCCGCCCCCGCCGGGAACGGGGGCGGCGGACGCGAGCTCGTCGATGAAGCGGGTGTCCATTAGAACAGCCCGGTGATCTTGCCGGTCTCGTCGACGTCGATCTTGAACGCGGCCGGCGACTTGCCAAGCCCGGGCATCGTCATGATGTTGCCCGTGAGCGCCACGACGAACCCGGCGCCCGCGCTCACCTTGACCTCGCGGACGGTGATGGTGAAGCCGCGCGGCGCGCCGAGCTTCTTCGCGTCGTCGGAGAAGCTGTACTGGGTCTTCGCCATGCAAACGGGCATGCCGCCGAAGCCCAGGGCCTCGAGCTTGTCGATTTCCTTGGACGCCTTCGGCTCGAAGACGACGCCGTCGGCGCGGTAGATGCGCTTGGCGATGGCCTCGATCTTGTCGCGCAGGCCGCCCTCGTCGCCGTAGGCGAACTCGAAGGTGTCGGCGCTGCGCCCTTGCGTATCGCCCTCGGCGCACAGACGGACGACCTCGTCGGCAAGGTCGAGCCCGCCTTCTCCGCCGCGCGCCCACACCTCGGACAGCGTCACGTTCACGCCGAGCTCACGGCACTTTTCCTCCACGAGCGCGAGCTCGGCTTCCGTATCGGTCGGGAAGCGGTTGATCGCGACGACGCAGGGAAGCTTGTAGACCTGTGTGATGTTCTCCACGTGCTGCAGAAGGTTCGGCAGGCCCGCTTCGAGCGCTTCGAGGTTCTCCTCGCCAAGGGCGTCTTTCGCCACGCCGCCGTGGTTCTTAAGGGCGCGGACCGTGGCGACGACCACGACCGCGTC
The DNA here is from genome assembly GCA_934613165.1 of uncultured Ellagibacter sp. Lineage (GTDB taxonomy): Bacteria > Actinomycetota > Coriobacteriia > Coriobacteriales > Eggerthellaceae > Ellagibacter. The sequence continues at coordinate 3,165 of CAKTSW010000057.1, read as the reverse complement.
GGGCCGAAGCCCGGTCAGGCGGCACTTGATGTCGAGGAACTTCTCGGCTCCGAGGTCGGCGCCGAACCCGGCTTCGGTGATGGCGTAGTCGCCCAAGGCAAGCGCCATGCGCGTCGCCATGATGGAGTTGCAGCCGTGCGCGATGTTGGCGAACGGGCCGCCGTGGATGAACGCGGGCGTGCCTTCGAGCGTCTGCACGAGGTTGGGCTTGAGCGCGTCTTTCAGAAGCGCGCACATCGCGCCTTCGGCGTGCAGGTCGTGCGCGGTGACGGGCTTGTCGTCGAAGGTGTAGCCGACGACGATCCGGCCGAGGCGCTCCTTCAAATCGGTGATGGAAGTGGCCAGGCAGAACACCGCCATGACTTCCGAGGCCACGGTGATGTCGAAGCCGTCTTCGCGCGGCGTGCCGTTGGCCTTGCCGCCCAGACCGTCGACGATGTGGCGCAGCTGGCGGTCGTTCATGTCGACGACGCGCTTCCAGGTGATCTTGCGCACGTCGATGCCGAGCTGGTTGCCGTTATGGATGTGCGCGTCGAGCATGGCCGCGAGCAGGTTGTTCGCAGCGCCTATGGCATGGAAATCGCCCGTGAAGTGCAAATTGATGTCTTCCATAGGGATGACCTGGGCGTATCCGCCGCCGGCGGCCCCGCCCTTGATGCCGAACACGGGCCCGAGCGATGGCTCGCGAAGCGCGACCATGACGTTCTTCCCGCGGCGGGAAAGCGCGTCGGCAAGCCCCACCGTGGTGGTCGTCTTGCCTTCGCCGGCCGGCGTGGGGTTGATGGCCGTGACGAGCACGAGCTTGCCCGGCTTGCGGTCCTCGTCGCGAAGCAGGTTGTAGTCCACCTTCGCCTTGTACTTGCCGTACATCTCCAGATACTTGTCGTCGATCCCCGCCTTCTCGGCGATCTCGTCGATGCGCTGCGGTGTTGCCGCCTGGGCGATTTCGATATCACTTAGCATGTCGGCTCCGTCCCTTAAGGTTTCATTGCCCCGTCTTGGCGCATTCAGCATACACAAAGCGCAGGCCGTCGAGCGTCAGGTCGGGCTGGACGGCGGTAATGGTACGCGAGTGCTCGGCGATGAGCGGCGCCAAGCCGCCCGTCGCGACGACCGGGGCCGCGCATCCCAGCTGGTCGAGCACGCGACGGACAAGCCCGTCTGCGCGATCGGCCTCGCCGTAGACGATGCCGATCTGCATCGCCTGCTCGGTCGAGCGCCCAATCGCCCGCTTCGGGTCGACAAGGTCGATCGCGGCGAGCCTTGTGGCGTGGCTGAACAGGGCAGACGCGCCGGTAAGGACGCCCGGCGCGATGATGCCGCCCTGAAACGACCCCTCCGCGTCGACGACCTCGATGTTGGTCGCGGTGCCGAAGTCGACCACGACGACGGGACAGCCGTAGAGGATCTTCGCGGCCACGGCGTCGGCCACGCGGTCGGCGCCGATCTCGCGCGGATTCGGGTAATCCGTCTTGAAGAGCGCACCTGCGGTCGCGGCCGAGCACACGACCGTCTCGACGCCCGCGAAGTCGGAAACGGCGCGGACCCAGGCGCCGGTAAGCTGGGGCACGACCGAGGCGAGCGCCGCCCCGTCGATGTCGGCCGGGTCGATTCCCTCGCTCCCAACGAGGGGCAGAAGCTTGCAGCGCAGCTCGTCGGAAGTGTGCTCGCGGTTCGTCGCCACGCGCCACATGCGCGCAAGGCGCTCCCCCTCGTACACGCCGATCGCGGTCTGGGTGTTTCCCACGTCGATGACAAGTAACATGATCTTGACATTCTCCTTCGCCGTCGCGCCCATCGCGCGCCCAGGGTTATATAGTGGATGACAGTCACTATACCAGCGGGAAACGAATGCGAGGCGATGCGCCGACGAGCGGGGCGCGCACTCGCGATCGCGCAAGGCGTGAACCGAAGGAGGAGCCATGGCAGACACCGCACCGCGCATCCTCGTCGTCGACGACGAGCCTTCCATCACGGAATTCGTCGGGTACGCGCTTCGCAAGGAGGGGTTCTCCGTCGACGTCGTCGACAACGGGGAAGACGCCCTTTCGCAGGCGGGCAAGAACCATTACGACCTGTTCGTGCTCGACATCATGCTACCGGGAATCGACGGCTACGAGCTCTGCCGCCGGTTGCGTTCCCGCACCACCGCCCCCGTGCTCTTCCTTTCCGCGCGCGACACCGAGCTCGACAAGGTCGTGGGCCTGGAAATCGGCGGCGACGACTACCTCGCGAAGCCCTTCGGCGTGCGGGAGCTCATCGCCCGCGTGCGCGCGCTTCTGCGCCGCGGCATGGGAGACTACTCCGCCGGCAATTCGAACAGCATCGTCGCCGGCGGCATCACGCTCGACGAGGGCGCCCACACCGCCACGGGCGACAAGGGGGAAATCGAGCTCACCCCGCGCGAGTTCGAGCTTCTCGCCGCGCTCATGAAGAACGCCGGCAAGGTCGTGTCACGCGAGGACTTGCTGCACGACGCGTGGGGATGGGAATACCTCACCGAAACGAAAACGGTCGACACGCACATCAAGCGGCTGCGTGATAAGATTTCGAACGCCGGGTACGACCCCGGCTTGGTCGAAACCGTTCGCGGCTATGGATACAGGTTCAGGCAATAAAACAGTTACAGACATACTTCGCCCTGCTCTCGACGCTGTTCGCCATTCTGGGCACGGGGCTTGCCATAACCGCATGCCGCTTCGCATTCGGCCTGCGCCCGCTCGCCTACTTCCTGCTCGTCCCCGTCGCGGTGCTCACGTTCGGTTTGAGCTTCCTCATCGGGCACTTCCTCTCGGAGCCGATCGCGTCTTTGGCCGGTCGCCTCAAGGGCTTCCGCGCGGGCGACCCGGCGCCGGCGCGCATCGCCCCCGATCGCCGCATCGCCGAAGTCGAGCAGCTCACAAGGAGCATAAACGAGCTTTCGAGCACCATCCGCTCCCAGCAGGAAAGCCTTCTCGCGCGCGAAAGCCGCCAGAACACCTTCGTGAGCGACGTCGCGCACGAGCTGCGCACGCCGCTCACGGCGATTCGCGGCAACGCCGAGATGCTCGCCGACCCCGACCTGCCGCCGGCGATGCGCGAGAAGTTCACCGGGATCATCGCGGAAGAGAGCAGGCGTCTGTCCAACCTCGTCAACGACCTGCTCACCCTGCAGAGGCTCGAAAG
>CAKTSW010000056.1 GCA_934613165.1 uncultured Ellagibacter sp. | reverse complement strand
ACGGCATCCTCAGCGGCGATGCCCTCGGGAACGTCATCTGAGGGTACGAAGATACCCTCTCGGTCACCATGGACGACATGATCCACCACTGCCGCGCCGTCGCGCGCGGGGCGCAGCGCGCGCTCATCGTGTGCGACATGCCCTTCATGTCCTACGAGACAAGCGTCGAAGAAGCGCTTCGCAATGCCGGGCGCCTTCTTAAGGAAGGGCGTGCGAACGCGGTGAAACTCGAAGGCGGCGCCGAGGTGTGCCCCCAGGTCAAAGCCATCACGGACGCCGGCATCCCCGTGATGGGGCATCTCGGGCTCACCCCTCAATCGGTGAACGCCCTCGGCGGGTACAAAGTGCAAGGGAAATCCGACAGCGCGGCGCAGAAACTCCTCGACGACGCTCGGGCGCTCGAGGCAGCGGGCGCGTTCGCCGTCGTGCTCGAATGCGTGCCGGCACCTCTGGCAACGCTCGTGACGAGCCGCCTTTCCATCCCCACCATCGGCATCGGGGCGGGGTCGGGCACCGACGGGCAAATCCTCGTCTACCAGGACATGCTCGGCATGACGAGTGGGCACACCCCGCGGTTCGCGCGGCGCTTCGCCGACGTGGGCAACGAGATGCGCCGCGGCTTTTCCGACTACATCGACTCTGTGCGGACGGGGTCCTTCCCCTCCCCCGACGAGTCGTTCGCAGGCGACGAGAACGTCGCGAGCAAGCTTTCCTAAATGGCCACCGAATACGAGAAGGGCACCGATATGAATATCGCAACAACGGTTGAACAGGCAAAACAGACGATAGCGCAGTGGAAGCGCGAAGGGCTTACGATCGGGCTCGTCCCGACGATGGGATACCTGCACGAGGGGCACGAAAGCCTCATCAGGCGGGCGGCGGCCGAATGCGACCGCGTTATGGTGAGCGTGTTCCTGAACCCGATCCAGTTCGCGCCGAACGAGGATCTCGCCACCTACCCGCGCGATTTCGAGGCCGACTGCAAGCTCATCGAGGCTGCCGGCGGCGACCTCGTCTTCCATCCCGAGCCTTCCGAGCTTTACGCGCCTGACGCATGCACCTTCGTGAACGTCGAGGGGATCACCTCCGTGCTCTGCGGCAAGACGCGCCCGACGCACTTCCGCGGGGTGTGCACGGTCGTGGCGAAGCTCATGAGCATCTCGCAGGCCGACCGCGCCTACTTCGGCCAGAAGGACGCCCAGCAGCTCGCCGTCGTGAGGCGCATGGTGCGCGATTTGAACATGAACGTGCGAATCGTCGGCTGCCCCATCGTCCGCGAGGCGGACGGGCTCGCGAAAAGCTCGCGCAACACCTACCTCTCGCCCGACGAGCGCGCAGCGGCGCTCGTGCTTTCCCGCGCCGTCGCGGAGGGCACGCGCCTCATGGATGCAGGCGAGCGTTCCGCCACCGCGGTGTGCGGCGCCATGCGCACGCTCATCGAGGCCGAACCGCTCGCGCGCGTCGACTACGTGGAGATGGTGTCGTGGGACGGCATCGAGCCGGTTGAGGACGCCGCAGGCCCGGTGCTCGTGGCCATGGCCGTCTACATCGGGAAAACCCGCCTGATCGACAACTTCATCTTCGACCCGAAAAAAAGGTAGGAGGCAGCGCATGCTCGTGCATATGCTCAAGGGCAAGATCCATCGCGCCACCGTCACCCAAGCCGAGCTCGACTACGTCGGCAGCATCACCATCGACGAGACGCTCATGGAAGCCGCCGGAATCAGGGAATACGAGAAGGTGTCCGTCGTCGACGTCGATAACGGATCCCGATTCGAAACCTATGTCATCGCCGGCGAGCGCGAAAGCGGCATCGTATGCCTGAACGGAGCCGCCGCCCGTTGCGCCGCGGTCGGCGACAAGGTCATCGTCATGTGCTATGCGCTCATGACCGAACAGGAAGCAAGCGAGAACCCGCCTCGCGTCGTGCTCGTCGACGGAGAGAACGCCCCGAAGCGCATAACGCGCTACGAACGGCATGGGGAGCTCGCGGGCTAGCTTTTCGCGCCGCCGCCCCTAGAAGAACACCTTGCTCGCGTATTCGTAGAAGTTCTCGCTCTTGTAGCGCAGAAGCGTCGTGGGGACGCTCCCCCGGCGCACGTACATGCGCTCGATCGGCGCGGGAAGCGACGCCATGTCGCCGTCGACGAACAGCGTCGCTTCCCTATCCGCCGCGTTCGACGAAAGGTCCATCTCAACCACGTCGTTCTCGGCCGTGAGCAACGAGCGCGCATGGAGCGTGTGGGGCGCGATGGGCACCGTCACCAGACCGCCGAAGCCGGGCGCCACGAGCGGACCGCCCGCCGAAAGCGCATAGGCGGTCGACCCTGTGGCGGTAGCGACCACAAGGCCGTCGCCGCGCATGTCGGCGATGTGCGCGTCCGAGATCGACAGCGTAAAGTCGATGATGCGGCCGTTCGCCCCGCGCGTGACGGCGGCCTCGTTCAATGCGAAAAACGTATGCAGCCCGCCGCTTTCATGCGCGGAAGCTATGGCATCCTCCCCTGGCGCGCCGTCATCCGCCCGAGACGCGCCGGAAAAGGAGCCGGTCCCGCACGCGTCATCGGCCCACGGGTCGCGCTCTCCCTGGCACACCACGTCGATGCGCAGGTTCGCGCGACGCTCCTCGTTCACTTCGCCCGCAAGGGCCGCCGCGACGATCGCCACCACGCCGTCGTCGCTTTCGTTCGCCAAAAACCCGAGCCGTCCGAAGTTGATTCCCAGTATCGGGACGCCCCCGCCGCCGATCGCACGCGCGGTGCGCAGGATCGTGCCGTCGCCGCCGAGCACCACGGCCATATCGACCCCCTGCGAAAGGACCCGACTCACCTCCACGTTGGGAGTGAGCCCCTCCAGATCCGACGAGTCGAACAGCGCGAACCCTATCCCCTGCGTGGAAAGGTAGGTCGCAAGGAGAAGCGACGCGTCGATGGCTTGCGAGTTGGAATTATTGCGTACGATAAGCAGGTTCATGAGAGGGCTTTCTTCCCGTTTGCTAAGATGAAGTGATTATATCCGAAGAGAATTGGTGCTTTGCATGTCAGACAAGCTCGCACGAGCTCAACATACGCGCGCGGAAAGGCGCGATTTGGGGTCTGAGGGCACCGACTGTCGGAAACGGGCGAAGCACGCCGGGGTCGACCGCACGCTCATCGCTGCAGCGCGGGAAGAGCGCATGGCGGCCATGGCGAAAGCCGCGCCCGGCGAGACCTCGCAAATCCCCATCGTGAGCAAGCATGCCGGCGTCGACAAGACGCGCGGGGCTCTGCCCACGAGCACGCCCGCGAACGTGCAGGGCGCGCATCCCACGCAGGGTGCGCCGCGCAAGGCCGCAGGCGCAAACGCGACGGCCGTAAGCGGTGCCCAGCCCGCAACCGCAACCGCCTCCGCGAGCAAGAAATCGGTCGGCGCGTCGGCTGCGCTCATGAGCGTCTGCGTGCTCTTCTCGCGCATCACCGGCTTCTTGCGCACCTGGGCCATGGCGTTCGCGCTCGGATCGTCGTTCCTGTCGAGCTCGTACCAGGTGGCCAACAACCTGCCGAACATGCTCTACGAGCTCGTCATGGGCGGCATGCTCGTCACGGCGTTTCTACCCGTCTACGTCTCCGTCAAGAAAAAATCGGGCGATGCCGCCGGAAACGAGTACGCCTCGAACCTGCTCACGATCGTCACGCTGTTCCTCGGCGCGCTGTCGCTCGTCTGCATGATATTCCCCTCGTTCGTCATCTACACGCAGACGTTCTACTCCGACCAAAGCGAGACGACCCAGGCGACCTTCTTCTTCCAGTTCTTCGCCATCCAGCTCGTGTTCTATGGCGCCTCGTCGATCGTGTCGGGGCTGCTCAACGCCAATCGCGACTATCTGTGGTCATCCATCGCGCCCGTCGCGAACAACGTCATCGTCATCGTGACGTTCCTCGCCTACGCCTTCGTGGCGCCCTTGAACCAGGAGCTTGCGCTCTACATCATCGCCATCGGCAACCCCCTCGGCGTGTTCGTCCAGATGGCGATCCAGCTGCCTGCCCTCAAGCGCAACGGCATCCGCCTCAAGCCGCGCGTGAACCTGCGCGACCCGGCGCTGCGCGAGACGCTCGGGATCGGCGGGCCGACCTTCCTCGTCATGATCATCTCGTTCGCCACGGTCTCGGTCATGAACGCGGCCTCCTACTGTTTCGCCGTCGACGGCCCCTCGGTGCTCGCCTACGCGCGCCTTTGGTACACGCTGCCGTACTCTTTCCTCGCGATTCCCATCACGACCGCGATGTTCACGGAGCTCTCCGAGATGAAGGCCGACGGCGACATGGGAGGCGTCGTGAACGCGATATCGAGCGGCTGCGCGCAGATCATGTTCCTGCTCGTCCCCTTCGCGCTCTACCTCATCGTGTTCTCGGTGCCGCTCGTCACCCTCTACCACGTCGGCGCGTTCACGATGGAAAACATCTCGAGCATCGCGAGCTACCTCGCCGTGCTCGCGCTCGCCCTGCCCTTCTACGGCATCAGCTCCTACCTTCAGAAAGTTTTCTCGAGCCTGCGCAAGATGGGCGTGTTCGCGGCGCTCAACTTCCTTGCGGGCGCCGTGCAAATCGTGCTCACCGCGCTTGCGGCCTGGACGGTGACGAGCGGCAGCGCCAACCCCGCCACCATCGAGAGCATCGCGCTCGCGTCCGCCGCCTTCTACCTCGTCGGCGACGGAGCGCTGCTCGTCTACCTGCGCGTTCATCTCGGCCACATCGGCTCGAAGCGCATCCTCAAGGCGACGCTTTCGGGCTTGGTGCTCGGCGGGCTCGGCGCGCTTGCCGGCTGGGGCGCGCTTACGACCCTGCAAACCTTCGCGGGCGCGCTCACCGGCTCGCTCGCGCAGGCGTTCGCCTATGTCGCGATCGGCGGCATCTTAAGCCTCATCGTCACGTTCGGCCTCGCGGCCAAGCTGCACATCGAAGAAGCTTCGTTCATCACCGGTCTCGTGGGGAAGGTCGCACGGAGGCTCCGCCGCCGCTAAACGCTCCCCACGCGTTTCGGGTTCGTCAGGGAAAGAAAGGGCCATGGAGACAAAACCGCTCATCCAAAGCGAAAGCGACGTGAAAACGCTGCTCAAACCCATCGTCGTCGGAGGCGATATCCTCGCGTACAGCTACGTCCGCGAGCTTCACCGCGCCTTCGGAATCGAAAGCACGATCGTGCTCGCCGCCGCGGACATCAAGATGCTCTCGACAAGCCGCTTCACGGATTACCGCCTTACGCCCGACATCCACGACGCCGCGGTGCTCTACCGCACGCTCGAGGAAATCGCGCACGACCTCAAGGCGGAAAACCCTGCGTTCGTGCCGCTCGTTCTCGGGTGCGACGACTGCCACGCCCGCATGCTGTCGAGCGGGAAAGAGCGCCTCAAGGCCGCGGGCCTCGTCGTCCCCTACATCGATTTCGACCTGCTCGACGAGATCACCCAGAAGCGCCGCTTCTACGAGATCTGCGAAGAGCTTTCCATCCCCTACCCGAAAACCTGGTACTTCGACTGCAGCGACGCCGGCCCCGACGAGCTGCCGCTCGATGAGCTGCCCTTCCCGCTCATCGCGAAGCCGTCGAACTCCGCGCAGTTCCAAGACGCCGAGCCCACGGTTGAAGGCTGGCGCAAGATCTACGAGATCGAAGACGCCGAGGAGATGGCGCGCGTCTGGAAAACGCTCCGCGCGTCGTCGTACGACAACCTCATGGTGCTGCAGGACTTCATCCCCGGCGGCGACGACGCCATCCGCACGCTCACCACGTTCTCCGATGCCGCAGGCGACGTACGCGTCGTGTCGGGCGGCGTGGTGTGCCTGCAGGACCACGACCCCACGGCGATCGGCAACCCGGTCTGCATCGTGGGAGAATGCGAGAAGCGCGTGATCGACTGCGCGAAGAGGTTCGTGAAGCACGTCGGGTACCGCGGCATGGCGAACTTCGACATCAAATACGACGAGCGCGATGGCAGCTTCCGCTTCTTCGAGGTGAACACGCGCTGCGGGCGCAACACCTACTACATGAGCCTCGGAGGCCAGAACTTCGCCGAGCTCATCGTGCGCGAGTTCGTGCTCGGGCAGGCCATCCCCTACCATGAGGCCTACGACCCGTTCGTGTACTGCTGCGTGCCGGCCTACGTGCTCAAGCGCAGCATGAAAAACAAGAGAAGGCTCTCTGAAGCCCTGCATCGCCTCAAGACCACTGCCGATCCCTACCCGCTGCATTACGCGCCCGACACGGCGTCTCACAACCTCTGGGCGAAGATTATGCACGTGAATCAGATCAGGAAGTTCAAGCGCTTCTACTGGGACACCGACGGCAAGCAGCGGAAGTAGCGCCCCTTCCGCTTCTAAGGCCAACAGACAAGGCCCTCGTCTCCCCTAGCGCATCGCGCCGGTGAAGACGAGGGCCTTTCTCGATTCAGGGGTTGCCGGCAAGATGCGCCGCCGTGCGTTCTCAGTGCGAAACCGGGCGGCGGTAACCGGGCTCGGTCGTCAGGACGACAGGGCCTTCCTCAGTAATCGCAACCGTCTTCTCGAAGTGCGCCGAGGGTTTGCCGTCGCGCGTGAGCACAAGCCATCCGTCGTCGCCCTGGCGGGTCTTGGCGGTTCCGACGTTGATCATAGGCTCGATCGCGAGCACCATGCCCACCTCGAGCTTCAGCCCGAAATGGCGATGCCCGTAGTTGGGGACGTTCGGCTCCTCGTGCATTTCCCGGCCGATACCGTGGCCCACGTACTCGCGGACCACGCCGAACCCGGCCGCCTCGGCCACCGATTGCACGGCATGCCCGATATCGCCCAGATGGTTGCCTGCGCGCGCCGCATCGAGCCCCGACCACATGCATTTCTCGGTCACATCGAGAAGGCGCTTCTTCTCCTCGGAGATCTTCCCCACCGGAAACGTCCAGGCGTTGTCGCCGACCCAGCCGTCGACGGTCGCGCCGGTGTCGACCGAAAGAATATCGCCGTCGCACAGGATGACGTCTTTGGAGGGGATGCCATGCACGATCTGGTCGTTCACAGAGGCGCAAATGGAACCGGGGAAGCTGCCGTAGCCCTTGAACGCGGGGATGCCGCCCTCGCTGCGGATGACCTCCTCGGCAAATCGATCGAGCTCGAGTGTGGAGACGCCCGGCTTCACCTGCTCGCCAACAAGGCGCAGAACCTTCGCGGAAAGCCGCCCTGCCTCCTTCATCGCCTCGATCTCGCTCGGGGTTTTCAACACCACGCCCCAATTGCGCATGCCATGCCTCCTTGAAAATAGATTCTCTCGCCCGAGTATAACAGTCCGATTCGATATAAAAAAAGAGCGCGGCGGAATGCCACGCTCTTCTTTTCGATAGATTGAGTAGCCGATAAGCTATTCAGCTGCACCAGTGTATGCACGGGTGACGGTAGAGTCGACGGCAACGCCGGGGCTCATGGTGGAAGACACGGAAACGGACTTCACGTACTTGCCCTTAGCGGCAGCCGGCTTCATGCGAAGGATTTCGTCGTAGACGGTACCGTAGTTCTCGGCGAGCTGCTCAGCGGTGAAGCTGGCCTTGCCGATGATGACATGCGCGATGCCGTAACGGTCGGCGCGATACTCCACGCGGCCGCCCTTGAGCTCCTTGATGGCCTTGGCAACGTCGGTGGTCACCGTGCCGAGCTTGGGGTTCGGCATAAGGCCACGGGGGCCGAGGATCTTGCCGAGGCGACCGACCTTGCCCATCTGG
>CAKTSW010000055.1 GCA_934613165.1 uncultured Ellagibacter sp. | reverse complement strand
CTCGCGCCGATCGTCTTCACGTTCCCAAGCCCGTCGATTTGGGAAAGCGCGGTGCAGCCGGCAAACGTGCTGTCACCGATCGCCGTTAAGCCCTTGCCGCCCTTGAACTCCGAAAGCGAGGCACAGGCGGAAAACGCGCCGGCGCCGAGAGAGGTCACCGTGTCGGCGATTGAGATCGACTCGAAGGGTTGACCTGCGAAAACACCGGCCTTGATAGACGTTATGCCCGCCTTCACCTCGACGGTCTTGATTTCGGGCGCCCAGGCGACCCAGCCGGCCGTATCGACCGAGGCCGTCGCAAGCTTGTCGGACACGGGCTCGATGGTAAGCGCGTTCGAATCCTTGTCGTAGGACCACTTCGCGTTCGTGCCGCATTCGCCCTCGGTCGGGATATCGGCTTCGGGGACGTCGGGCGCGGGGGTTTCGCCGCCCGAGTCGCTCGAACCATCCGAGCTGCCCGACCCGCCCGAGGTCACGTCGTCGGCAAAAGCAAGGTTAGGGAAGCAAACGCCAAGTGCGAGCACCAAGGCAAGAAAACACGATTCTACGCGACGCGCGATCATTCGATCCTCCTGAGATATTCCCCATATGGGGCGAAACAGAGCCGTGCCCATAGTAGCAGATTGCCAGGGAAGACGCGCCGCACGCTTGCCGGAGTCGGAGGCAATAACCCGAAACCGGGGACGCGCCGAGCAAGCCGCAAGGGAAACGCGGCATGGCGCGCAGCACTCCCCGCGCCGCACGGAGAAGCTACACGCTGATGCCGACCGTCATGTGCATCATGTAGAACGAGAAACGCATCGTGAAAATGCCCGCGAAAACGAGCGCGCTCGCCGCGGCGGTGCGGACGATCGAGAGGGTCATCTCGTCCGACGAGGACGACGCGCGATTGCGCAGCGCCTTGGCAAGCGGAACCGCGTCGACGACGATGCCCGCAAGCGCGAAGAGAGAGAACGCGGCGACTTGGATCGCGTAATGAGGGACGAGGTCTGTCGCCGCGCGCACCGAATTCTCAACCGAAGCAAGCCACGACCCCTGCAGCACATACACGGCAACGCACGCCACAAGCGTCACCGCCGCAAGCACGATCATCACGCAGCCGTACCGGTTGCCCCACGACTTCCATCGCGCGAAACGCAACCCCACGATGGCGAGCACGGGCCCACCCAAAAGCGCGTTCAGCCACAGCCCCGCCGGCGAAAACGGCGTGTCCCAGGAAACGATAGTGCTCGCCGAGTATGCGAAGGCTATCGCCGTCACGCAACCGGCCGCGCCCGCGCACGCGCACACGGCAAGGACGCGCTGCAGCGTGCGGTTGGGTTTCACCGCGAACGAGTACAGCCAGTACACGCCCGCAAACGCCAGGAACACGACGGCGCAGAAGACCTCGTTCGACAAGGGGCTTCTCCCCACCCCCATGAACACGTAGAGCGCGTTGGCGGGATTGCCGAGATGCGTCGCCGAGGCGACGAGCCCGATGAGCGTGGCGATAAGCGGGATGGCGAGCGCCTTGTCGATGCGGCGGTGCACGTCGTCGGCAAGCCCGCCCTTCACAACGGGCAGCGACATGAGCGCGTAGGCGACGGCGCCCGAGGGCGCGAGCGTCGTAAACAGCACGAGCGTGATCTCGCTGAAGGCGGCAGCGAATCCTGACGACATGACAGAGGCACCTCCCCTACTTGTAGAAACGAGGCGTCGCGACGGAAAGGCCGCGGAATTCCTGAATTCCCGAAAGCGTGGCACGCGTAAGGTTCGCTAGACCCCGATAGAACGGATGCCTTGCTTCCTCGGCAAGCTCTTCCAGGTAATGCGGCGCCCATGTGAGCAGGTGCATGCAAAGGTATTCGTCGAGGCAGTCCGGCTTGGTGCGACAAAGATGGGACATCAGCGCGAGCATGAGGCCGATGTGGTCCTCGGGGGTTTTCTCGTCGGACGCGCGCGCGACGCCGTGTTCCCGCATCCAGGCGCGAAGGCGAAGCGTCGCCTCGCCGAACACGACGCATTCTCGGTCGGTGTAGACCGACCCCCAGGGAGGCACGGGAAGATGCCCCGGCCCCACGAACAGCCGCCGGTATTCCCACGTCAAATCGTCGGTCACGCCGTCCGCGAGCCCTAAAACCATGTCGGCAAGCCCGCTCGCCGCGCATGCGGGCTCGGCGAAGGGCCACTCCGCCGCGGCCGCCCGTGCGTCGAGCGAGGCCATGGCGGCAAACGACGCCTGCGCGCCGCCCGTCTTCGGGTCCTCCAGGAAAAACGGGGAGAGAACCTCGCCCGTAAATGCGATCGCCTCGATCATCTCGTCGTCGTTCTCGGCCATGGAAAACCGCCCTTCTCGTCGTTCGTCGTCAGAATATAGCAGGCCCCGCCGCGGGAAGGAAGCGGCGAGGCCTTACGTTTAGCGCAGCGAAAGCCGCGGGGGAGTCGCGTGATCGAAAGCGTTACCCCAGGTAGATGCCGACCGAAAGCTGAATCGCGTAGAACGCCATGCGGGCCAGGAAGATTCCCGCAAGGGCAGCGACGACGGCAATGGCGGAGAAGCAGGTTGCGGAATCTTTCTTCGTCGCAGCGAACACGAGCACCGCAGCACCCGCGATGAGCACCAAGCCCACGATGGCAAGGGGAAGGGCCGCGTTCACGAGCTCGGCGCCGGAAGCGACCGCGTTGCCCATGCCGGACGTCAAGCCGAGCTGACCGCCAAAGCCCACGATGGCAAGCACGGCACCCGCGACGGCCAGCGCGACGACGGCCTTCTTGAAACCCCCCTTGCACGCATCGGCCCAGGTGCCCGAAAGGGCGAGCACGAAAGCCGCGGTCGCCGCGCCGCCAACAAGGGCGAAGCCGAGCATCTGCACCGGAACGAGCGGGGTGTTCCAGGAAGCGATGGTGCTCATGACGTAGGCAAGTCCGGTGAAGACGGCGAACACGACCGCGAGCACGGCCACGACGGCGGCGAAGCCTTTGCGAACGCCGCCCGCAAGCTTGCCCGCGTTCGCCATGATGACGTAGACGATCGCAGCAAGGGTGAAGATGCAGCCCACGATGATCTCGTTGGACATGGGCGAGCCTGCGCCCATGAACACCGCCGGGGCGTTAAGCGGGTTCGCAAGGTGGAAGAACGCGCAGATGAAGCCGACGACGACGATCGCAAGCGGGACGATGGTCGCGCGGTCGATCTTCTTCAGCTGATCGGGCGAGAACTTCGTGGTGAAGAATGCGCAGGCGAGCGCGATGAACGCGCCTGCGCCCAGCGGCGCGAACGTCGTGAACAGCGCCAGGGGCAGCTCGGCAACGGAGAACGCCATGCTACATCACCTCCAGGGGGTTGACGATCAGGCCAGCAACGTTTTCGGCACGTTCGGCGGCGGGACATTCCTTGACAACTATGTTGGGGTGCGTGCAACTCGCTTCCGGCATAGGCGGTACGCAATCGACCCCTTCGTACTTCTTGCGGATATCGTCGATGGGGCCGAAATCGAGGGCGCGAAGCGGGCAGGCGTCCACGCAGATGGGGTTCTTTCCCTCGGCGACGCGCTCTGCGCACCCGTTGCATTTCACGCTATGACCCTTTTCCCGGTCGACCTTCGGCGCGTTGTAAGGGCACGCCATGTGGCAATAGCCGCAGCCGATGCACTTGCCCGTATCGACCGACACGAGACCCGTCTCCGCGTCCTTGTGCATTGCAGTGGTCGGACACACCTTCACGCATGCCGGGTCGTCGCAATGCTGGCACGAAAGGGAAACGTGGTAGACGAAGCAGTTCTGAGTGCATGTTCCATCAGCCTGCTCCTCCCAGTCGCCGCCCTCGCAATCGTACACATGGCGATACGCGAAATCGGCGGTCAAGTCTTTATAGTCCTTGCAGGCCATTTCACAGGTGCGGCATCCGGTGCAGCGTGTGCTGTCGAAATAGAATCCGTATTGCGTCATTCTCGTCTACCCCCTTAAGCCTTAGCAACCTGAACGATTATGGAATGGGCCGGGCCGTTGCCCTTCGCGAGCGGCGTCGGTTTGTAGGTGGTCAGCGTGTTCACGCAGCCGCCCTTGTCCACCTTGTCGCCGAACATGTCGGCGTTGTGCCATGCGCCTTGCGGAATCATCACGGTCCCGGGAATCACGCGCGGCGTGACCTTCGCCTCGATGCGGATCTCGCCAGCGGGGCTCTTCACGGCAAGCGCGTCCCCATTGGCGATGCCGCGAGAGTTCGCGTCGGCCGGGTTGATCCACAGCTGCTGGCGCGCGACCTGCTCGAGCTCCTCGATGAAGCCGTACGAGCTATGCGTGCGGCTTTTATGATGGAATCCGCAGCAGTACAGCGGGAACTCTTCCGTCACGCTGCCGTAACCCTGGAAACCGGGCTGGAAGACGGGAATCGGGTAAATGCGCTCGTCATCGGCAAGTTCCCATGTTTCCGCGATCTTTGCGAGCTGCTCGGAGTAGATCTCGATTTTCCCCGAAGGGGTTTTCAAAGGATTGGCCACAGGGTCCTTACGGAAATCTTCGTAAACGACGTAGGGAGGGAGCTCCTTTTTGTACACGCCCTGCTGCTTGATTTCATCCCATGAAGGCATGTCGGTGTACTTCTCGCGGCCTTGCTCGTAAAGGTGCTGAATCCATTCCTCCTGAGTGCGGCCTTCGGTAAAGTCGGCTTTCTTGCCGAACCGGTCGGCGATATCGGCGCACACGTCGTAGCTTGTGCGACACTCGCCCGGAGCATCCTGGGCGGGTCCGCCCACAACCACGCCGGTGTACCATTCTGTGTAGCCCTGGGTTTGCATGTTCAGCTGCTCGGAGCGCATCACGTCGGGCAGAAGGATGTCGGCGTATTTCGCAGAATCCGTCATCACCGTATCCCACACCAGAATGAACTCGCATTTCGATTCGTCGGAGAGAACCTCATGCGTGTAGTTGATGTCTCCATGCTGGTTCGTCAGACAGTTACCAGCATAGTTCCAGATGAACTTGATCGGGTGGTTGAGCTTGTCGCCGCCGACGACCCCCGCGTTGGTCGCAGTCATCTCCTCGCCGTGGTCGATGGCGTTGACCCATTCATAGCATGGGATGGTAAGAGCAACGGGATTGTCGCCCGTCGGCAGCTTGCCGACAAGGTTGATGTAGGGCATGCCCTCGCGCTCGCCGCAGTTCGTGCCGGGAAGGCCCACCTGGCCGAGCAGGACGGGCAGCATGCAAATCGACCGGGACGCATCCTCGCCGTTGGTATGGCGCTGCGGGCCCCATCCCTGGCAGATGAACGGGGCTTTCGCGGCCGCAATGGTCGCAGCGAGCTCGCGGATGGTGTCCGCCGGAATCTGGGTGATGGGGGCGGCCCACTCGGGGGTCTTTTCGACCTTGTCGTAGCCGGTGCCCATAACGTAATCTTTGTAGGACTTGTTCTGGCCCTTCGCGGATTCGGGCATCGTGTCGTCGTCGTAGCCGACGCAGTAGGTGTCGAGGAAGTCCTTATCGACTTTGTTTTCCGAAATCCACTCATGCGCGATGGCGGCGCACAGAGCGGCGTCGGTGCCCGGGCGGATCGGCAGCCATTCATCGGGGTGTCCCGAAACGCTCTCGTTCATGCGCGGGTCAATACTGATGATCTTGCCGCCGCGCTTGGCAAGGGCTTCGCGCAAGCGAGCGAAATCCCATACCACGTTCGCGCCGCCCATTCGGGTCTCAGCGGGACTGTTACCGAATAAGACCATTAGGTCGGAGTTTTCGATGGCCTCGGTGAACGAAGAGCCCACGCACGCCGAGCCCCACATGAACGGCATCGCCGCTTCCAGCTGGTTGGCGGAATAGTCGTAGACCATATTCAGGTAGCCGCCGATAAGGTTGAGCAAACGAGCCGTCGGGTTGCCCGTCGTGGAGTACATGCCCGTCGCGTAGTTCACATAGATGGCGTCGTTGCCGTACGTATCGATGGTGGATTTCAGCTTATCGGCAATGGTATCGATGGCTTCATCCCAGCTGATTCTCTCGAACTTGCCCTCGCCGCGCTTGCCCACACGCTTCATGGGGTAAAGCAGGCGGTCGGGGCTGTTAAGCCAACGGCGCATGGAACGCCCGCGCAGGCAGGCACGCGCCTGCAAATCGGAGCCCCCGATGTTGTCGGTCTCCATGTATTGGACTTTTCCATCTTTGGTATGCCATTGGAAAATGCAGTTTCCACCGCAGTTCACATTGCATTGGCTCCAATGAATCTCGTCAGCAGCATCGGCGAAAGCCGGCGTCGTCGAGTCGAACAGAGAACTCGTCGCCGCGGCGGTCCCGCCGACAGCTGCCAGGGCGCCAAGGGCGCCCGTCGTCTTGACGAACGTGCGACGGCTTACGTTCACGTCTGGCATAGCACTCCCCCTTCTTTTCTCTTCTTTTGAAACCGGCGGCGACCTTTGCAGCCTGCCGTCGGAACGCGGGCGCGGTTCCCTTCCCGCCCCGCACGCGTCCTCCCCGATTTTGGGGACTCGCCATAAGGACGCGCTTCAAGCACTGCGTACTGTACCCTCACCCGGTCACAGGCGTGTCACATAAAACGTGCGATTTTTGAATCATCGCAGGTCAAACGTTCACATGTGGCAAAGCGTGTGACAAAATCGTCCCGCCCGACCGACGCTTTGGCGAAGCGGGAGCGGCAAGCCTTGCTATAATCTGGCGAACGCATAAAGGCCGCGCGGCGGCATTCGCGCGGGACGGAAGACGGGCTTCGCGCATCCAAGAGGGGGATCGTGGGCAAGACGGGTTTCATATATCTGCTGCGGCCGAACACCGCATCGCTCGGCTACGCCCTCTTCATCGCCATCAACGCGGCGGGGGTGTGGGGAGGCGTGTTCCCCTTTTTGCCCATGGGGTTCCAAACGCCGGAAATCACGTTCTGGTTCTTCCTCGCGCAATCGCTCGTGTTCTCGCTGTGCTACTTCGCGAGCGCCGTCGGCGTCTACTTCCTCCCCGGCCCCACGCGGCGCTTCCTCGTGGGGCTCGCCTGCGTGCCGTACTTCATCGGGTGGTGCTGCCTCATCGCCGCCATCTACGTCGACGCCCACGCGCTCGCCCTCGTCATCGTGGGCGGGGCTTTTTTGGGGCTCGGGTCGGCCGGCTTCTACATGCTGTGGCAGCGTCTGTTCGCAAGTTCCGAAACCGACCGGGGCAACCTCGACCTCATCCGCGGAACGGCCTACGGCGCTGTGCTCTACTTCGGGCTGTACGCCATTCCCCAAGCGGTCACAGCGTTCCTCATCCCGCTCGTCTTCATGCCGCTGTTCGGCTTGGCGATCGTGCTGAAAAGCCGCGAGATCAAGCTCGACCAGCCTATGTTCGAGGACGTGCCGCGCGAGAACGCGCCGGTGTACCGCGCCGTGGTCCGCGACTACTGGCGCAGCGCCTTCTGCGTCGGTGCGATCGGGTTCTGCGCCGGCATCATGCGCGCGCTCGCCATCGGCGAGCCGCAGATCGGCTCGCTCGTGAACCTGCTTTCCATGGCGGCGTCGTTCATTGGAGCCGTGGTTATGCTCGCGCTCTGGAAGAAGCAGAGCGTGCGACTGAACGTCGTCGGGATGTACCGCGTCGCGTTCCCCTTCGTGATCACGTCGTTTTTGATTCTGCCCTTCGCCTCGCTCGAGTACGCCCGTTGGCAGGCCGCCATCCTCTACGCGGTGTACAGCGTCGCCATCGTGCTCATGATGATCCAGTGCGCGCAGGCGTCGCGCGACCGAGGCATCAACCCGGTGTTCATCTACGGGTCCTTCGGCGGCGTGGTGTACAC
>CAKTSW010000054.1 GCA_934613165.1 uncultured Ellagibacter sp. | reverse complement strand
AGGTTGAGAAGGTCGTCTTGAATCTGGAACGCAAGGCCCGTGTCCAGCCCGTATGCGCGAAGCTCCTCGATCTGCTCCTCGGAGCCGCCGCCGACGATCGCGCCAACCGCCAGAGGAACCGCGCCGGAGTAATGGGCGGTCTTGTGCGTCGCCATGACGAGGTAATCCTCGGGCGTGATGTCGTAGCGCCCGTCGCGCGCCCAGCCGATGTCGAGCGCCTGGCCCTCGATGGTTCGCCGCGTCATCTCGATAAGCTCGCTCACAACTCGCACCTTCACCGAGTCGCTCAGAAGCGGGTCGTTGATAACAGTGCCGTTGACCAGCGACAACGCCAAGTCACCCATGTTGATTGCAAGCCCCAGCCCTTCGGTGAGGTGCAAGCACGGCTCGCCGCGGCGAAGCTCCGCCTCGTCGGCGATGTCGTCGTGGATGAGAGCCGCGGTATGGAAGTGCTCGATCGCCGCCGCAGCGCTCGTCGCGCGGTCCATGTCGCCGCCGACCGCGCGGCACGCCGCGAAGCAGATGAGCGGACGATGACGCTTGCCGCCGTTCTCGCTGTAGCGCTTGAGCGGGGCGTACAGATAGCGGTCCATGTCGGGGTGGGTACCCTCAGGAATATAGGAATTGATGAGCCCGCCGATCTTCGGGGCGAAGCAGTTCAGGTACTCCTCGAACGTCGTGGGCGGCTTATCGATCGAAGCAATGATGTCGTTGATGGTTTCCATGAGGGTTGTTTGATCGCCTGTCTTTATTCTTACTTTCTTCTGACCTGGTAGGGGTAGCGGGACTCATGCGCTCGCTTCGCGACCGCACAACCTTTCCCGACCTGGTAGGGGCGGTGGGACTCGTGCGCTCGCTTCGCGACCGCACAACCTTCCCTCGCAAGCTCGGTCAGGCGAATTCCTAAAAACGTGCCACCGGCACGTTTTCTTAACGGAATTCCACCTCATCGGTTCGAGTCCCGCTTCTCCTACACGCAGTCTACCGTTGCCATACTTCATGTCGACCTGGTAGGGGCGGTGGGACTCGAACCCACATATCCGAAGATGGCGGATTTTAAGTCCGCTGCGTCTGCCAATTCCGCCACGCCCCCGCGTTTCGGCCAGTGCAAATCCTATCACAAGCCGTGTTGCGAAAAGCCCTCGCGAGCAGCGGCGAGCACAATACCATGGAGAATGTCCGTTTCGCTTACCGTGAACGCGTCGGTGTGCGCCGCGTCCAGGACAGACCGCAAGATCAAAAGGCCCGCGACCATCACCGGCGCGCGCTTCGGGTCGAGCCCGACGACCTGCTCGCGCGCGCGAAGCGGCAACGCCCGAAGCCTATCGTAGATCGCCGCAAGATCGGCCCGGGAAACATGCGCGCCGTGAACGCGCTTCGAGTCGTAGCGTTCCATTTCCTCGCGAATGCTCACCACCGTCGTCGCCGTTCCCGCAACCGCGACGACGCGGTCAATCGCGGCCACGAGCTCGCCCTGCTCGGCGAACCAAGATGAAAACGCGTCATCGACCCAATGGCGGGCACGCTCGATCTCGTCTGCCGTCGGCGGATCGGTCGCGAGGAATTTCTCGGTCACCCGACGGCACCCGACGTTGAAGGAATGGCCGCACGAAGGGCCCATTCCCCCAACACCGAACACGGTTTCGGTCGACCCCCCGCCAACGTCGACCACGAGCAGGTTCTCACCGGGGAAATCAAGGGAGGCGCCCGAAAAGGAAAGGGCGGCCTCTCGTTCGCCGGGGATGACCAAAAGGTCGACGCCGTGCGATTTCAAAAGCTCGACGAAGTCGGCGGAATTCCGCGCATCGCGCGCGGCGGACGTAGCCACGGCAACCGTGGCCTTCACAGGGTTGTCCGAGGTGGAAAGCCCGTTTCGAACGGTTAGAAAACTATCTATCGCCGACAGCACGCGCTGCATGGCGCAAGGCGCAAGGGCGCCCGTCGCATCGACGCCTTCGCCGAGGTTGGTGATGGCGTATTCGCGGGCAAACTCATGCACGCCCGCCGCATCGACGTCGGCGACGAGCATGCGGCACGTAACCGTGCCGACGTCGATCGCCGCGTAACGACCGGGGACGAGCATGGCTATTCCTCCCCGAAAAGCGGGCCGAACAGCTTGGAGTACCACGTTTCCGGCGCGGGAACGCTCCCCGGAACGATGCTCGCGGTGAACGTCGATTCGTCGTCGACGTCGAGCCCGTACACCGTCACGGCGTTTTCGCCCTTCGAGACCCAGCCGTATTCCTGATGCGCACGGTCCTCGATGCCGGCGTCAGTCGAAAGCGCGTCGACCGTCGACTGAATCGCCTCGTTGCGCTCCTCGATGGCCGCGTATTCGGCCTGAAGCTGGTCGCGCTCACGCGCCGAATGGTAAAGCTGGGCCGCGGAGGGGTACAAAAACGCCGCGGTCAAAACGATGCAGACCGCAGCGCCCGCCGTTGCGACGAACCAGGGGCGCTTCACGAATTGAGGGATGCGCGATGCGGCGGTTCTGGTCGCATCGGCCCGCGACGAGCCGGCCTTTTCGTCCTGCATGCGCGAGGCGCGCCTGTGGGCCTGGCCCATTTCCCCTTTGTAAACGGCCGCGCGCGGGCCCGCATCGGATGCGCCCGACGCACGGTCGGCGCCGCCGTATTGACGTTCGAACGCCCTATCGGCCTTGTTTTCGGAAACGCTGCGCTTGAGGCGCTCAAAACGCGAAGAGGGTTTCGCAGCCGCCTGGCTCTCTTCCGCCTGGTCGTCTTCCTCGTCGTAGGCAAGACGGCTTGCCGCGTAGGCCTCGTCGTCCAAGCGCGTCTGCCGACAAGACGACCCTCGGCGCTCGCTTGCGCGCGAATAGGAAGAAGCCGCGCGGGTTCTGTTTGCGGACGAAGGCCGTTCATCGCGTGCAGCGTAAGAAGAGCTGCGAGCGGATTCGCCATGCAGGGAACGGGCAGCGCGGCCGCGCTCCACAGAGCGCGCAGAATGAGACGAGTGGTCGCCATGCGCCGTGCGTGCACGTCGAGCCTCGTCAAACGAGAGAATCTTCGCTTGCTGAGTCAACGAAAAGGCCCCTTTAAGCATCGTGGTTCGTATAAGGTGTGGGTAATGCCAGAAGCGCTTCAAAGGATACCACATCGGCCAAGCCGCGTGCCGGTCCGAAGCAGTGGCCGGCAACGCGATCGCCCGATGGAAACATAAGGCCGCGGCCTGCGAAAACGCGCTTAGTCACGCGGTTTGGCGAACTGCGGTCGCATGCTAGATATCAAGCTTTTTGATATAGGAATTCCACTTCTCGAAAGACTCGTCGCTTATCGCGTGTTCCATGAGGCACGCTTCCTTTTCGGCGGTTTCGTCGGGGATGCCCAAAGCCTTCGTGAGGAACTTAAGCAAAAGCTCATGGCGCTCAAGCACCGACGACCCGTATTTATAGCCGTCGTCGGTCAGCGTGACGTCGCCGTAGTACGGCTGATCCGCGAAGCCCTTTTCCTTCAGCGCGTTCATCGCCTTGTTGACCGAGGCCTTCGAGACCCCCAGCTTGTTCGCGATGTCGACCGAACGAACGGAGTTCTCCGTCGTTCCCCCCAGCATGACGATTGCTTCGAGGTAGTCCTCGTGGGATGTAGAGATCTTTTCCATGAGTGTTCCTCCTTTTGCGGACGCACATGGAATATGCGTCACTCTCCATAGTAGCGCAACTTCTCGCCGCTTCTTCGCGAAAGCGGTAATGTCGGAAAGAGAAAAAGCGCCGAAGCGCTTTCAATCGATGGAGAGGAGGCCCGCGGGAGCGAGGGGGGGGTGAGCTCCCGCGGGCTTATGTGATGGACGGCCAGACGAGAGGAGCCTCCACCACCGGGTCAGCGCGATAAAGAGGAAACGCTTTTGTTCAGGTTAATCGAGCTTGAGAGAGGGGGTTTGATTCGCTCGACCCGTTCTGCTGACATTTGTTATCTTAGGTTAACCTTGCTGGTCAGTCAATGAGTTTACCTAGGTTTACACTTTCTCCACAATTCGATTTGCCGCCGCTTGGCAAATGCGGGAAGCACAGCGCGCCAAGGCTGAGGGCTCGCGCGCCTGAGCGCCGCGGCCCCGACTCGTCCCTACCCCATGCGAGGCTATCGCCGCGTAAACGCAAAAGGGCCGGATGCTCTCGCACCCGGCCCTCATCAGGAGCAGCGCTCGTTACCTGAGCGCCTTGTCCATATCGGCGACCATGCAGTCGGCGGCGCTGCAGCCAGAGCACCCGTGGCACCCCGAGCATCCGCCCGACGAGCTGTCGCCGCAATGATCATGGCAATCGCACAACCCGCGCGTCGCGATGCGGTGCACGGCAAGAACGGCAAGCACCGCGATAATCGCGAGAACCACGACGGTTGACGGCGTCCAAACCAAACCCATCGAACCCGCCTCCTTTCACTTCGCCTTGCAGGCTCCGGGCCTGCGCGTTTCGCAAGCCCGGAGCCAGGGGCCGCACGTCGATGCGCGACCCCAAGTTGCTAGTACCTTACTTTACGCCGCTTCGTTTTCGGCCTCAAGCTTGCCAGCGGACTTCTTCTCGTCGTACTTCGGCATGGGACGGAAGATCTGGAACAGCATGAGCGCTGCGATGACGATGGCGACCACGGTCCAGATGCCGAAGCTCACCTCGCCCAAGGCCAGACCGACGAACTGGTAGAGCATGCAGCCGACGCACCAAGCGAAGCCGCACATGTAGCCGATGGTGAGCCAGAACCACTTAGCGGAGCGCTGCTGCTGGCGAATGGTGCCGATAGCAGCGAAGCACGGGGCGCACAGCAGGTTGAACGCGCAGAAGGCGACGATCGCAGCGGTCGATCCGCCGAGCATCTGGGCGAAGCCGTACCACAGCTGCGGGTCGGCCTCGCCGAAGTCGGCGAGCTGGGTGATGATGCCCACGGTAGCGACGACGTTCTCCTTCGCGACGAGGCCGGTGACGGCGGTCGCGGTGGCCTGCCAGTTGGCGAAGCCGAGCGGAGCGAAGATCCAGGCAAGCAGGTTGCCAAGGCCAGCCATGAGGCTGTACTCCATGTAATCGGGGTCCTCGGAATCGAGCAGGCCGAAGCCGGAGCCAGCGTCGCCGAAGTTCATGAGGAACCAGATGACGATGGTCGACAGGAAGATGATGGTACCGGCTTTGATGATGTAGCCCTTAACGCGCTCCCACATCGAAAGCAGGATGTTCTTCACGCCCGGCATGTGGTACTGCGGAAGCTCCATGATGAACGGTGTGGTCTCGCCAGCGAAGAGCTTGGTCTTCTTCAGCATGATGCCGGAGATGATGATGGCAATGACGCCCATGAAGTAGAACATCGGGGCGACGTACCAGGTCGCGTCGGAGTTGCCCGAAGCGATGGCGCCGAACACGAGCGCGATGATCGGCATCTTCGCGCCGCAGGGAATCATGGTGGTGGTCATGATCGTCATACGGCGATCCTTCTCGTTCTCGATGGTCTTCGTCGCCATGACGGCGGGCACGCCGCAGCCGGAAGCGATGAGCATCGGGATGAAGGACTTACCGGACAGACCGAACTTACGGAAAATGCGGTCCATGATGAACGCGACGCGCGACATGTAGCCGCACAGCTCCAGGAAGCCGAGCAGCAGGAACAGGATGACCATCTGCGGGATGAAGCCGATGACCGCTCCCACGCCGGCGACAATGCCGTCGTTCACGAGGGACTGCAGCCACGGCGCGACGTCGGCGGCTTCGAGAGCATCGCCGATGATGGCGCCAAGACCCGGGATCCAAAGGCCCCAGGTGCCGTCGGACGCGTCGGGCTCTTCAACCTCGAGCGCCGCCTGGTAATCGGCGAAGGTGATTTCCTGCTCCTCGACCGTGCCGTCGTCGCCTTCGACCTCCATCGTTGCAACGGCGTGCTTGGCCTGGGCTTCCTCGTCGAATGCGGCTACCGTGGCCTGGGCGTCCTCGTACTCGGCGACGGCGTCTTTGTATTCCGCCATCGCGTCGGCGTCGGAGGTGTCTTCGGGCTCTTCGGGCTCCGCAACGGCCAGGGCGTCAAGCACTTCTTGAGACTCGTCGGAGGGAAGCTCCGATTCCTCGTCTTCGCCGAGAATGTTCTCAACATAGGCCGTGATCTGGGATTGAGCGTCTTCGTATTCGGCAGTCGCCTCATCGAAGGCTTCGGTGCCGGTGTAGAGCCAGCCATCGCCGGAGATGCCGTCGTTGGCCCAGTCGGTCACGAAGCCGCCACCGACGGAAACGGCCAGCCAGTACACGAAGAACATGATGACGATGAAAATCGGCAAACCGAGGATTCGGTTCGTGACCACGCGGTCGATCTTCTGCGTGGTGGTCATGCCCTTGGTCGACTTCTTCACGGTGCCGTCGACGATGTCGGAGATCTCGTCGTAGCGGGCGGACGTGATGATGGACTCGGCGTCGTCGTCGAGTGAATCCTCGACAGCGGTGCGGATCGCCTCGATGGACTTAAGGTCGGCAGCGGAAAGCTTCAGCTGCCCGATCGTGCGGTCCTCGTTCTCGAAGACCTTGATGGCGTACCAACGGGCCGTCGCCGGGGTGACGCGGGAGCCGAGCACGTCGATGATTTTGGCGAGCGCGGTCTCGATCTCGTCGGAGAAACGCACCGTCGGAGCGGCGGGCACGCCCTTCTTCCCCAAGTCGATGGCGGTCTTCATGAGCTCGTCCATGCCGCGGCCCCTGAGCGCCGAGGTCGGGACGATGGGGCAGCCGAGCTCCTTGGAGAGCTTGTCGACGTCGATCTTGTCGCCGTTCTTCTCGACGAGGTCCATCATGTTGAGTGCGATGACGACCGGGATGCCGGTGTCGATGATCTGCGTGGTGAGATAGAGGTTGCGCTCCAGGTTCGTCGCGTCGATCAGATTGACGACGACGTCCGGGTCGCCGTCGAGCAAGTAGTCGCGCGCGACGATTTCTTCGGGTGAATAGGGGGAAAGCGAGTAGATGCCAGGGAGGTCGGTGACGGTGATGTCCTTGTCCTTGGTGTACTTGCCTTCCTTCTTTTCAACGGTTACACCGGGCCAGTTGCCAACATATTGGTTGGCGCCGGTGAGGTCGTTGAACATGGTTGTCTTGCCGCAGTTCGGGTTGCCGGCAAGAGCAATGCGAATTCCCATGATCTGCCTTTCCAAATCCTTAACCATTCACTTTGCTGCTTCGCCGAAACGACGGCGCCACGAGGGCGGTGCGGTCGCTTCGATAAGTTAGCGAGTGCTAACCGCTACGCAAAGAAAAAGGGCACGTCATGCCCTGTTTCGCGCTACAGAACGAGCACGCTTTCCGCCTCGCTCTTGCGCAGCGAAAGCTCGTAGCCGCGCACGGTGACCTCGATGGGGTCGCCGAGGGGAGCCACCTTGCGAACGTAGACTTCCACGCCCTTCGTGATGCCCATGTCCATGATGTGGCGTTTAAGGGCGCCTTCGCCGGTCAGGCGACGCACCGTAGCCGTCTCGCCCACGGCGACATCACGCAGCGTTTTGTTCGCGCCTGCTTCAGCCATGTTCCCTTCCTTTCTCCTGACTTGTCCGTTTCCGTCCTATCACCGCGCCCAAACCGTTTCGCGAATTTGGGCGCAAACCACCCGTAAAAGGGAGTGATTCCTTTTCTTAAAGCTGCCATTTCGGCAGGTGAAATGTGTTTTCGCCTTATCGGGTAACGATGCGCGAAGCGACCTGCTTGTTCAAGGCGACCTGCGCGCCCTTGATCTCGACGATGAAGTTGCCGCCCTGCTCGGAGACCACCTTCACCTGGGCGCCGTCGACGAAACCGAGGTTTTCCAGATGATGGAGCACGTCGCC
>CAKTSW010000053.1 GCA_934613165.1 uncultured Ellagibacter sp. | reverse complement strand
GGGCAGATTCTCGTTAAAGCTTTACGCATGAGAGGAATTACCGATGTCCGAACCTTCGAAGTCGTTCGCGGAAATCGAAGCGCATCGTGCGAAGATCGACGAAATCGACCAGCAAATCGTCGCTCTTCTCAACAAGCGCGCGGGCCATTCGCTCGTCATCCGCGGGCTCAAACCGGACGCCCACATGGGTCTGTACGACCCCAAGCGCGAGGAGGAGATCTTCGCTCGCGTGAACTCATATAACGAGGGACCTTTGTATAATGAGAACCTGCGCGAAATCTACCAGGCAATTCTCAAGGTTATGAAGGAGACCCCGTCCGTATGAGCGAAGTGAAACCCGTATCCCAGAAACTGCCCGATTACGGCACCCGTACCGACGAGATCACCATCTTCGCGGGTCCGTGCTCGGTCGAAAGCGAAGAGCAGTTCAACGAAGTCGCCGAATGCGTTGCGGGCCTCGGCCTGCACTGGATTCGCGGCGGCGCGTTCAAGCCGCGCACCAACCCGCACAGCTTCCAGGGCCTTGGAGAAGAAGCGCTCCAGATCATGAAGGCCGGCGGCGAGAAGTACGGCTTGAAAACCCTGACCGAGGTCATGGACTCCGAGCACTGCGAGATGGTCCATTCCTACGTGGACGGCCTGCAGGTCGGCGCGCGCAACTTCCAGAACTTCAGCCTGCTGAAGAACATCGGCAAGGTGACGAAGGATTCGCACAAGATGGTGCTGTTCAAGCGCGGGTTCGCGGGCACCATCGCCGAATGGCTCGCCGCGACCGACTACATCACCATGAACGGCAACGACAACGTCGTGCTCTGCGAGCGCGGCCTGCGCACCTTCGAGAGCGCCACGCGCTTCACGCTCGACATCTCGGCCGTGCCCGTCATCCACAAGCAGAGCCTGTACCCCATCTGCGTGGACGTGTCGCACCCGGCCGGCGTGCGCGACCTCGTGCCCTCGCTCGCGAAGGCGGCGGTCGCCGTCGGAGCCGACTCCATCATGATCGAGGTTCATCCGAACCCGCAGGTCGCCCTGTCGGACGGCCCGCAGCAGCTCACGCCCGCCCAGTTCACCGACCTGGTCGCCGAGTTGCGCGAGATCGCGGCGGTGTTCGGGAAGAAGATCGTGTAAGCACGCGCGGATGCCGCGGGTCGATCGACCCGCCGGAAAGGAGGGCGCCGCTTCCTGCAAGCGGCGCCCTCCTTCGTTTTTTCCTGTCGTTTCCCGGTTTGCTTGGGCGCGGTGTTTCGCTTGCGCGCGCTGGCCAAAGCGAACGGGCTCCCGATTCCGCCCGAACGCGCGCTCTGTATTTCCGTCCGAGGCGCTATCCCTTAAGCCAGGTGAACTTCTCCACGCTGTAGAGCGGCACGAACGGCAGAAGAATCGGGGTCGAGGCGACGTAGCGCCGGTATTCCGGGTCGGCGCCGTAGTTCTTGT
Source organism: uncultured Ellagibacter sp. (assembly GCA_934613165.1). Taxonomy (GTDB): domain Bacteria; phylum Actinomycetota; class Coriobacteriia; order Coriobacteriales; family Eggerthellaceae; genus Ellagibacter. The sequence continues at coordinate 6,548 of CAKTSW010000053.1, read as the reverse complement.
TCTGGCGGATTTCGAGCCGACGGGCGCCGCCGAACATGACGTAGACGATGCCGATATAGCCGACGAGCGCCGCCGCCCATTGAAGCGCGCTCGAATAAGAGCCGATTCCCGAAACGAACATTCCCGTCCAGCAGATCACTTCTCCCAGGTAATTGGGACAGCGCACGAACGAGAACAGGCCCTTGTCGCAGAATCGATGAGGGTTTTCCTTCTTGAAGCGGCTTTTCTGGAAGTCGGAAGCCGATTCGAGCACGATGCCGCCGAGCATGACGAGAGCCCCCGCGACTCCGAAGCCGTCGAGCCCCGCGCCGGCTTCCATGCGGAAGAGCGCGGGCGAAGCCTCGCACGCGTAGAGCAGCGCGCAGCTTGCCCACACGACCACCTGCAAGGGAAGCGCCATGCCCGACCCGTCGTTCACCTGCGTGGCCATGACCTTGTTGTATGCCGCGCTCTTGCGCTCGCGGCGCGCGAGGAACAGCCCAAGGCGCAAGCCGTAGAACACGCAGAGCAGGCAAAGGGCGCACGACGCGGCGTCGGCCTTGCCCGCGAACATGGCGAGCAAAGCCACGCCGATCGCCGCCATGGAAAAGCCGTACCCGAGCGATATGAACCAGACGAACTTCTTGAAGCCGATCGAGCTCACGACGAGCGCGACGACGAAGAGAACCGCGAACTGCACCGCTATCCCCCTTTTTCGGATGCTTATCTTTCAACGTGTTACAGTATGAACCTTGCCGGCTCGCTTTCGGGCCGCGAAGGGAAACGTTTACGAAAGGATATAGGCCATGCACTCGGCGAATGATGGAGGCAAGGCGACTCATCCGCTTCCGGCGCCCGGAAACGCGACGGGCCGCGATGACGGCGGCGAAGCGGCCTGCGATGCGGGCGCGGGTGACGTCCCCGAGGGATTCACGCTCGCCCTCGCGCTCGTCGACGCGCTGCCGGTCGCCTTCTTCTGCGCGGCGGCCGTTCTCGCCGGCGTCGAGATCGGAAGCCCGCTGTTCGCGGCCGGGGCGGTGCTTTCCGCCATCGGCGGCGCGGGCAAGGTGTGCTGGAAGCTCGTTTTGGCCCTTGCGAGGCGCGACGTGCCTTTTCTGGGCAAGCAGATGCGCGTCACCATGCCTGCCGGGTTCTTGCTCATGATCGGGGGAGCGCTTTGCTCGGCTGCACCCGCCGGCGCTCTCGTGCAGCGGATATGCGCGTTCCCGAGCGCTGTTATCGCTGTCGTTTGGATTGCGTGCATGGGGGCGATGGGGTACCTCGCCACCCATCGCGATCAGGCCGATGCGCGCTCGAATTGGGTCGAGCAGCTGGTGAACGCCGCCGGCCAGGCGTGCCTTCTCGCGGCGATCGTGCTCGCGGCATAGAGGGCGCGTTTGCGGCGCGATGCGCGGAAGAGCTTCTTCGGGGCTGCGCGGGAAGAGGGCCTGCGATGCTCGTGCTGCTGTGGGAGCGACTCCGTTTGCGGTATCATGTACGGCAGTCAAGCAGCCGAACGAATGGGGGAGACATGCCTGGTTGCGCCGTCTATGGGAAAGATCAGATCGCGCAGGTCATCGACGGCGCGTCGAACTTCTTCGACGTCGTGCGCCTGGTCGACCCCATTTCCATGACCGTGTATTCCCCCGAGGGCGGCGAGCTCGTCGCGCAGCAGGGCGGATGCCATCGCGTGTGGGGCAAGGAGGACCGTTGCGAGAACTGCATCTCGGCCAAGTGCTTCATGGACGAGCGCCGTTACACGAAGTTCGAGTTTATCGACCAGGACATCTACCATGTCGTGGCCCAATGCGTCGAGGTCGACGGCGAGCGTTATGTGCTCGAAGTGGTCACCGAATCGCATGACGACGTGCTGCTCTCGGCATTCGGCACGAACGATTTCGTGGACCGCATCACCACGTTCAACCGCAAGGTGTACGCCGACGAGTTGACGGGCCTGTCGAACCGCCGCTGCATGAACGACCGTTTCGCGATTCTGGCCGATTCCGCGCAACGCGAGGGCGTCTCGCTCACCGTCGTCATGGCGGACGTCGACGACTTCAAGCTCATCAACGACACCTACGGCCACTTGGCCGGCGACGAGGTGTTGCAGTTCGCGGCGAAAACGCTGCTCGAATGCTTCAAGCCGACGGACGACGACATCGTCGCGCGCTACGGAGGCGACGAGTTCTTCGTGGCGCTTAAAGGCATAAGCAGGGAAGACGCCCGGCGGCGAATCGGGGATGTTCATACGCGCATCGGCGGGTGCGAGCCGGGCATCACGGTCAGCGTCGGCGCGTACTTCCAGCAGGATGTGCGCATCGCCGACGCCAAGTCCGTCATCCGCCGCGCCGACGAGGCGATGTACACGGCGAAGGCCGCCGGCAAGAACAACTGCGTCATCAGGGAATAGGGAGGCTAGGCAAGGCGTAACGCGGCGCGCTCCCGCCTATGCGATTTTTCCCGTAAGCCAGTCGAGCGCGTAGACTTTCCGTATGCCGTCGAACGATTGCTCTCGGGCGTCGTCGAGTGTGATAAGCGTTTTGGGGTAGTTGTCGCGCACGCTTCTAAACGACGACAGTTCGCGTTGCAGTGTTTCTTCGTTCATGACGGATTCGCTCACCTGCCAGTACTTCATGCCTTCGGGGCCGTTGGTGACGAAATCGAATTCCCGCAACGTCGCACACCCGTGATGACTTTGATGACGTCTTTTCCCCTCCAAAGGCGCAGGCGCGAGAGGTATTCCTCGCGTTTGACCATAGCGGCTCCCTAAGAACTGAATAGCTAGAAACGAAAATAGATTTTCGATATATCAAATTATGTGCTGAAACGAAAAAAATCATTTCAGATAATCATGCGAGGCCATTGCCCAAGACTCTTATTCGAATATTGAAAGTATGTTCGAACGTTCGTCCTCGATGGCTTGGGCTATCTGTTCTTTGTAAGATTCTCGGTTCTGACTCTCGTCAACCTTTAGCAGCGCATAATCGACCCCGACGCCTGCGGCCGTTCCGATTCCGATGCCCGCAATCGTGCCGAGGGGGCCGGCGGCAGTGCCGATTGCGGCGCCGACTACGCCTCCTGTCGCTCGCGTACCGAGCACGCTTGCGATACGAGCGGCGATTTTCCCGAAGACCTGCTTCTCCGCGGCGTGTTCCACAACCTTTTTCGTAATGGCTTTTGTTGCGACGCCAACGCTTAAGCCAGCGGCAGTGCTCACGCCAAAACGCTGTTCGAAACTAAGAATCGACTTGTCGGGCTCAACCGTACTGTCGATAAATGTCTGGTCGAGCACTTTTTGAGATGTTATAAGCCATTCAGGAATGTAGTCAAGCTCGCATGACGCCTTCGCCTTATCGAACTGCTCGATGATTGCTTGTCGTTGGTCTCCATATTCTTCAAGCGCCGATGTCAACTCGGAATCGTCGATGTTTGCGTCGAACTTTTCCTGGAGTCGTTGAGCGACGAAATCGTCTACGTTGCCGCCAACAAGACTTGTGAGCCGCTCGTAGTCGGCAGGCAAGCTGTAGTAGTCGTCCAGATAGCTGTCGATATTGTTTATGCGAGCGTCGAACGACGCATTGATTAGCGGAATAATGGCCTCTTTTGTCTCGGTGGAAAGCTCACTCATCTTGGCCGATGCATCGTCGAGGGCGGACTGCATAGCCTGTGCATCATAGGTTTTCCCATCAAGCATATATACCGCGCAACCGGCGGCATCGTGCGCGATGTTCTCGACGAGGGATGTTTCGCCCCGATCGGACGCCTGCTGGAGCTGAGCATTTACGCTGAGAAACAGCGTCAACATGATCACAGGCATGCATGTAGCGGCTATCGCATAACGAGCTCGAAAGTTACCTTTCACCGTTTCGGGTTTGGCTGCGGAAATCCTACTCTTGCCGTTCGACGTACTCGATGTGGTTTTGGGGGTGGGCGTGTCAACGGAAAGATCGGAGAACATACGCTTTAGCTCGGATGTGCTTATAGAACATGCGCCTAACATGCTGCCAATCGCCGCAAGTGATAGCGCACTCAAAAAGATCTTCAATGCCGCATAAAGGTATGGAGAGGTGAATGCGGCCTGAGCGCTTCCCCAATTCGCCAAGCCGTTGGCAAGTGACGAGATGATTCCAATTTGACGCAACAGCTCGACGGGTGAATCGTCGAACTGTTGCTGTGCTGCGGCAAAAGCGGCATAAGCTGATGGGTAGTCGACCACAGGCACAGCAAAATTTACAATGGCCCATGCTGCGCATAGATATGCAATAGTGGCCCAGATTGCGGTTCGTGTGATGCCGGCTTGTTTGAAAGCATCCGCAAACTGGTCGCCTACGAGATGACGTAGGCCGAAATATGCTGCTGGATAGAAAATTGCGGCTGATCCAATGATGCCCCAATCGAGGGCCTTCCATCTGAAGACGTCGGAGAACAGGCTTGTTACGCATATTGCCGCCGTGATGTACGCGATGGCGAAAGCGAGAATACGTCCATTGTTCCATTGAGAGAAGAAGTGTCCCGGTGCGAATAGGTAGTGCCGGCTCGTTTTGCGTATTACCCGGAAATAGGCGCATCCGAGTGCAGAAATGCAGATGAGCAGCACCCATAGAATTGCCACGCCAAGCGCATGCATGTGTGGCCCAAATTTGACAACTGCTCCAAGGAGGCAGAGGAGAACAGTTGCTTTAACCGCATACCCAACCCATTGGCGTACGCTCAATGTTTTTGCGGAGTTCCCCGCGTCCTGCATGGCAATAATCACCTCAACAACCTTAATTGCATTGCTTACGTATTGACTTAGAAAGACAATCTGACTCGCATACGATCGGCTGAGCGCAGTCAGATCTCCTTATTAATCAATCTGAACGGTAATAGTGTGTCCATCAGTAATGAGTGTTGCTGGTTTGTTGAAGCAGCTGCCGATGAGTTCCACGTTATTAATGAAAACGTCAGAGTCTGTTGACTCATTCTGGCGGAATTCGTCAAGCATCTTCTCAACAGATTCTTTGCTGGTATTTTTCAAGAAGTCGCTTGCGCTTTCGAGAGCTTCGTCAATGGGCCCTTTGCGAATGACTGGGATGCTGCCAATGACGCTGCCAAGGAGCCCGGTTGCACTTGCGACTCCTCGAACTGCTAAATTGTCAAAGCCTGTGTCGGCGCTTTCGCGCAATTCGTCGAAACATTTGCTGTAAAACTCTCGGTATCTGCTCTCGCATTCTTCAAGCTTATTTTTGACGCTGTTGATGGCTGATTCGCGGTAATCGCCCATCAACAAAAGCTCGGCGAACGAAGAATAAGAATACAAATACACCGCAGAGCGATAGCTGCCGAACAGGTTTTGCACATCATTGAACTTATTGGAAGCGAAGTTGAAATGGATGAGCTCCCTGCCTTCTGCCTTTTGAGCTGCCTTTGCCTTATAAAAATCGATGTTTGCGAGGGACTCGCGTTTGATGGAGTCGGTCTGTACAAGTTTGGCGTGGATAAACGATTCGTTTTCCCAGTTCTGCCTATACCCATCCATGATTTCCGCAAGGATTTTCAAATCTGCTTTCATATGTGATTGCTTATCTTGTTCGAGGAAACCGAGGATTTCATCGGCGGTTTTTTGCAAATGGGTCAACTTCTTGTTGATTTGCACTGTCATTGCGGTTATGAAAATGATTGCCGGGGCGATTGTCGCAACTCCTGCGCCGGCGGCCGCTCCTCCAACGGGAACCCAACGGGCTTGGCCGGCAATTCGATTGCCATTCATTATGGCTCCGAGTGAAGCCCCATCTTTTTGAGCCAACGCTCCGCTTACGCCGTTTGGGAATACGCATCGATAGAGCTGTTCTCCCGCTGATGTTTGCTGGACGGATTCCAGAATTCCCTTCAAAGCCGGCAAAACTGATGTTGCTGCTCCGCTGTAGGCCGCTAAGTCTCCGATGGGAAATGAAATGGAGTTGTCGCTGCGAATGGCTAACTCAGAATCGATGGGGTGAAATTCAATGTCAACCATGCGATTTGCGAGCTCCTTGCGATTCTCTTCGTAATCCATTTGCAATCTCCTTTGTGAAATGAGGTGTGGCTAGTTGCTTTGCGACTTCTTCCATTCGCGATATGCGTCCACGTCTTCATGTACCTGGGAAAGGACAAATCCGACAAGCGCGATATCGTCTGCATAGCCGACAACGGGCGTGCAATCAGGAATCAAGTCGATAGGACTCACTACATATACAACGGCAACAGTGATGCTGACTATCGTTTTGCGGGGGATTTCTTTGTAGTTGCCTTTGGCGTAATCGCCAATCATGCTTCCCATAATCGCCACATCATCAAGGCTGTCTCCGAGAGCCTTGGCAGCTTTCTTGAGTACGTCTTGCAATTGCCTAGCGAGGTCAAGGAGATGCTCGGTATCGTCGACGAGCTTTTCCGCTGTGCCCGTCATTGCGTCGTAGGCTTTCTTGACAGAATCCCCTGAAATCATTTGCGCCTCTTCCTTTCCGAAAATAAAGCGTATCACTTACGCGCTCGTGTCCATCATCTGCGGTTTTGGCTTGTGACTTGTTATGGCAAGTCACACACCTGATTTT
>CAKTSW010000052.1 GCA_934613165.1 uncultured Ellagibacter sp. | reverse complement strand
CTCGACGAAGCGGTCCGCCTGACCAAGGCCATCAGCGCCATCACGCTCGCCGACTACTCCGTGGCCGACGCGCTCGCCGTGTTCAACGGCGAGAAGGAGTTCAGCCTGTAAGGCGAAGCTTCGTTCCGATCATCCCATCATTCACGTCGCACTGAATGATCGCCAAGGCCCGAAGGCGCCAACCTTCGGGCCTTCCTTTTCCCCATTCGCCCTGAATTCGCGAAAAAACTCCGTCCATTCGGAAAGAAAAAGCCGTTTCCTTGTTACGAGACTGTTAATTCGTGGGTAGAATAAGCCGTTCGCGTGCGGAGGACGTAAAGCCGCACGGGCGACACGAGAGGGGTTTCGGTTTCTTGAACGAGGACCAGTCGGTTCAAACGGATGCCAAAGGCACTGACGGGGGAGCAGAACAGGCTCGCCCGACGGGTAACTTCGAAGAGGCGGCGGCCGAACATGCCGCTGCGTCGACCGAACAGCCAGTCCTTCGGCCGTCAGGCGATTCTTGCGCCAAAGGCGCGACCGCGTCGGCAAAGGACGAAAAGCACCTGGTTTTGAAACGTATTCTCGCTGCACACGAAGCATGGTTCGATGTGCATCGTGATTACGCCTACGCCGGTCTCACGTTTCCCGGTTACGCCGAGTTCCATTCGCACGGCGAGAAGTACGTGCTGGTGAAACGCGCGAAACTCTGGGAAGCCGACACCCACGAGTATCTTTTCTTCGTCGAGGCGGAAACGCTTTCCGAAGCGGAGGTTTCCCGGTGGGTGGAGTTCATGAAGACGGAGGGGCTGAAGAAGGTTCAGCCCGATCCGAACCACATGTCTTCGGGCATATCCCTCGTCATCGTCGCCGACTCCTGCACCGAGGAGGCGAAGCGAGCGGTGCGCAAGACGCGCTTCCGAAAGAACTTCGCGTTCGGCATTCGCGGCTGGGCCGATTTGCGCCTGGTCGTCGCCGACCTCTCCGAAGGCGCTGTGTACGCGAACGCTGCCGGGAAGCAGATGAAGCCGACTGTCGAGGCGAACCTGCGCCTGGCGTGATCCATAGAAGTATAAGTAAAGGAACCTTTTAAATGAACGCACTGGTTATCTTCCTTGTTGCGATGGTGATCCTGGTCATCGGGTACGTGTGCTACGGTGGCTGGCTTGCCAAGCAGTGGGGAGTCGATCCCAAGCGCCCGACTCCGGCCCATGAGCTGGAGGACGGCGTCGATTACGTGCCGGCGCCGCCGTATGTGGTGCTCGGCCATCATTTCTCGTCCATCGCCGGCGCGGGCCCCATCAACGGCCCCATCCAGGCTGCCGTTTTCGGCTGGGTGCCCGTCTTGCTGTGGGTGCTCATCGGCGGCATCTTCTTCGGTGCTATGCACGACTTCGGCTCGCTGTTCGCGTCCCTGCGCCATAAGGGCCAGACGCTCGCCGTGGTCGTCGCCGAGAACATCGACAACACCGCCAAGAAGCTCTTCTGCATCTTCGCGTACCTGACGCTTCTCCTGGTCGTCGCAGCGTTCGCGTCCATCGTCGCGAACACGTTCGCGGTGAGCGCCACCGCTGCCGCCGCGTCGAACCTCGCGAACGAGCAGACGGCCATGATCTCGGTCATCTTCATCGGCGTCGCCATCGTGTACGGCTTCGTCACGCGCGGCCGCAACATCCCGGGCCCCGTGAACATCGTGTCGGCCATCGTCCTCATCGTGATCATGGTCGCCGTCGGCTACAACCTGCCGCTCATGGGCATCTCGCTTTCGCTCGACTACGACACCTGGATGATCATCCTCGGCGTGTACATCCTCATCGCGTCGGTCGCCCCGGTGTGGATCCTTCTCCAGCCGCGCGACTACCTGTCGAGCTACCTCTTGTACGGCATGATCATCCTCGCGATCATCGGCATCGTCGGCGCGAGCGTCATGGGCATGGCTTCCGACCTGCAGATTCCGGCATTCACCGGATTCGTCGCCTCCAACGCCGCATTTGATGCGTCAACTGGCCAGGCGCTCGTCGACGAGGCCGGCAAGGCGATCACCAACAAGGCCGCCGCTTCCGGCTTCCTGTTCCCGGCGCTGTTCATCACCATCGCATGCGGTGCCATTTCCGGCTTCCATAGCCTTGTCGCTTCGGGCACCACGTCCAAGCAACTCGACAAGGAAAGCCAAGCGCAGCCCATCGGCTACGGCGGCATGCTCATCGAGTGCGTGCTCGCGGTCATCTCGCTGTGCGCGGTCGGCTTCGTGTGGTCGAAGTACGCTGCCGGCGGATACGCCTCCCCGACGGCGGTCTTCGCCGACGGCCTCTCGCAGATGCTCGCCTGCATCCCCGGCCTGGCAGATGTGCAGGGTCTTGCGTATGCGCTGCTCATCCTCGCGGTTTCCGCGTTCTGCCTTACGTCTCTCGACACGGCGACGCGCCTTGCTCGCTACATGTTCCAGGAACTCTGGACGCCGGTCGACAAGAAGCCCGAAGAGCTCACGGGCGTGCACAAGGTCATGGCGAATCCGTACGTCGCCACCATCATCACGGTGGTCATCGGCATCATCTTGGGCATGACGGGCTACTCCATCATCTGGCCTTTGTTCGGCGCCGCCAACCAGCTGCTCGCGGCTCTGGCCCTGCTCGCGGTTTGCGCGTGGCTCGGCAACGCAGGGCGCAACAACAAGATGTTCTTCGTGCCGATGGCGTTCATGCTCGCCGCGACCCTGACGTCTTTGGCCATCACGTTCTACCAGAAGGTCACCGCCATCATGACCACCGGCGTGGCGCTTGCCCCAGTGCTGCAGGCTCTGCTCGCGGTGCTTCTGTTCGTGCTCGCCATCGTTCTCGCGGTGAAGGGCGTGAAGACCATCGTCGCTACGTCCAAGAAGGCGAAGGCTGCCTCTGCCGAGTAACGCGCTTTTGCGGTTGCGTTTCTTTTCCGTACGTAGAAGGTGCGCCCTCCTTGCGGGGAGCGCACCTTTTTTCATGCTTTGAAGTTGGTCATGTGAGAAGGGGTTGCGGACAAAAGGCCGCTTCCTTGCCCGACGGTCGCTAGCACCCGCTGCAGCTTCCGCAGCCGCAGGATTTTTTGGACGCTTCGGCCCGTCGCGCCTCCTTGTCGGCGTCGGCGAGCGCGTCGAGGTCGAGCGCTTGGAGGCGTTTCTCCAGATCGGATTGCTCGCCTGCGGCAAGGACGTCTCTTCCGTGCTTGGCATACGCACCGCCTCCGAAGCGGCTTGCGAACTGCGAGGTTCCCTCGCGCGCGGCGAATTCGGCGGCGAAGGCGACCATCTCCCGTCCGTTTCCGAAGACCTCCTCGATGAACCCGAAGGCGCATTCGATTTCCCGCGCGCACGCCTCCGACTGCTCTCGCATGTCCTGCACGCGAGCGGAATAGGCGCGCTCGATCGCTGCGAACGCCGTCTCGCCAGAGGGCGCGCGCTCGACGTCGCATGCGCTTGCGAATTCGGAAAGCCATGTCGCGCCAAGGCGGCGGGAGCGCAGCTTCTTCGCGGGCACGCCGGCCTTTTCGTCGCGCGCCGCCTTTTGGCTAAGCGTATGCGCTGCGCGTTCGAGCGCATCGCGCGCGGGTTCCCCGTTGACGATGGTGGGCTTTTCTTCCCTCAGCGCATCGCGCACCACGCGCACGACCTGTTCCGTTTCAGCGACTGCTCCCGCATGGGCGTCGAGCGCATCGAGGATTAGGCGTGCAAGCGCCAGCCTCTCGTCGAAGCGCGCCGCCCGTGCGCGTTCTTTTATCTCGTCGAGGGCGTTGCCTGCGAGAATCGACGCGATTTGGTAATCCGACCGATACTTCGTGAACAGCAGGTAATACTGGGCGAACCGCTCGGCGATTGAATCATCTTGCAGGAACTGGTCGACCAGGGCGCGGTCGACGGGCTTGCCCTTCAGCTCGTGAAGCTCGATGATGCGCGACAGGTCGTCCCATCCGCGCGCGGTGACGAACGACTTGCCGTCGGGCGTCGACTCGACGGAATAGAAGTGGTCGGGTTTCACCTCGAGGTACGACAAGACCGCAGGATGCACGCTTGTTTTCAACGCGTAAACGTGCCAGGCGCCCAAGTCGGGCTCGACAGCGATCTTTCGCAGGCGGTCAAGCGTCACCACGTCGAAATCGTACACCGATCGGTTGTATTCGGGCGGGTTGCCCGCGCATACCACGATCCATCCGTCGGGAATCTTGTGTCGCCCGAAGGTCTTGAACTGCAGGAACTGCAACATCGACGGATAGAGCGTCTCCGACACGCAGTTGATCTCATCGAGGAAGAGAATGCCCCGTTCGCATCCCGTTTCTTCGCGGTAGTCGTAAATCGATGCGATGATCTCGCTCATCGTGTACTCGCTGACTTCGAATTCCTCGTCTCCGTAGCGTTTATGCACGATGAACGGCAGGCCGAGCGCGCTCTGGCGCGTGTGGTGCGTCATGGAATACGACACGAGGCCGATGCCGAGCTCGCTTGCCACCTGGCCGACCACGGCCGTCTTGCCGATGCCGGGCGCGCCGAGGAGGAACAGGGGTCGCTGCGCTTCCGGAGCGATGAGATAGGCGCCGGTTTCGTCTCGGGTGAGGTACTCCTCGACCGCGTCCTCGATTTGCCGCTTCGCCTCTGCAATGTTCATCTGCGGGAACTCCTTTCGGGGGTGTTCGTTTTGCGCCGCGAATCGCCGCGGCCTGCATGACGTTTTGTCTTACGGTCCTTGCCGAGCCCCTTCTTCACAGCTCGTACATGTCGTCTTCGTCCATGACCACTTTCATCGCCCAGGGCGGTACCTTCCGCTCGCGCGGCACGTCGTCGACGAACACGAACGCCGTCTGGTATGCGGGCGGGCTTGCGGGGTATTTCCCCAGACCGTCCGTGAAGTAGATGAGCCCCTTCAGGTTCGCGAGCTCGCGCGTGCGAACGAGCTCGTCGACGTATTTGAACACGGGCCGGAAATCGGTGCCGCCGAAGCCGCGCGTGACGAATTCCTCGAAGGCGCGGTCGATATCGCGGATCGAGGTTATCTTCACGTCGCGGGTGATGTCGCAATCGCACTGGATCACGTGGATGTTCACCTTGTGGCCGAAGCCTTCGGAATTCTTCAGCACGTCGTAGGTCTTCTCGGCGAATGTGCGCACGAGCTTTCCCGCGCACGACGCCGAGGTGTCGATGGCGATGACGAAGTCGCGAATGCGGTTCGTCTCCTGGTATTCGAGCGGCTCGACGAGCGGCATGTTCTTGTAACGCGAAAGCCCGAACGTGTAATAGATGTAGTCGAATTCGTCGGGGCTCGTCTTCATTTCCTCCGACAACGCCGAAAAGCGCTTGAGGAACGTCCGGTAGTCGTAGCGTTTGCGGTTCGCGATCGCGAGGTTCACCTGGAAGGTCCCGGCGTTGAAGCCGATCTTGCCCGAGAATGCCTCCATGTCCATATCGATTTGCGACCCGATATCTTGCCAGGTCATGCTCGCGAAGTCGGAGCAGGTCACGCCGTCCATCGACTCGAATGTCGCCTCGGCTTCTTCAGGAGACTTCGCATCGACGAGCGCGTCGGGGTCCTCGACGTCCCCCAAAACGGCGTTGCTGCTCGATGAAGGCGCCGCCATCCCGGGCATGTTGGCTCCGGGCGAGCGGCTCTTGTCTTCGCTGCTCGTGGGGTCGTCGGTCTTCCCGCCAAGCTTGTCGTTTCCGTCCGACGGCATGAGGGAAAGCTCGTCGCCGACGCTTTTCGCGGCGATTTCGCGCTCGCTTGTCCGGGGCCAGGCCGTGTGCCCGTCGCGGGCGAACACGCTATCGAGCGAAGCGACGAAGGCGGGCGAGAAGGCTGGTTGCTCCGACTCCCCGTTTCCGGCGAGAGCGCGATAGATGCTCTGTGCCGTGAGGGCCGGGCACTTCTCGCGGATTCTCTCGAGCATGCGTTTCTCTTCGCCGTCCCGCTCGCTCGGGAAGCCGATTCCGAGCAGCTCGATCGCGGTGGCCTCAACCGATGCGTCGCACGCGATGTCCCAAAGGGCGCGCGCGGGGTGCCTGTCGTCGAAGGGGTGCCGGAACACGCAGTGCATGATGGCGTGGAAGTATCCGCGCAACACTTCGTTGGGACTTTTTCGGTACAGCTCGATCACGTGCGCGGCATCGAACCAGAGGATGCGCCCGTCGGTTTCGAAGGCGCTCGCCTGGAGGCGCACCGCAAGCGGCATGCGCCATAGCGCGACGTCCATGAAGGGAAGCTGCGCCATGAGGGAAACCCGCGCCCTTCCGATCGCGTCCTCGGCAATGCGCGTCGCCTCGTCGAGGACGGATTCGGGCGCCCTTGGCGCGCTAGATCCCGTAATCGATGCACTGGCTGCCAAAGCGCTTCTCCTTTTCGTCCATCACGTGCGCCGCCGCAAGCGTGAACCCGAAGCGGTTGAGCACGTCGATCGCTTCGGGGATTCTCTCGGCATCGAGCACGCCTGCCTGCATGAGGTTGTCGAGCGTGCCCCAATCGTTGCGCGCCCCCGCATGCGCGCAGAGGCTCGCGGGCGCCGTATCGAGCATGCGGCGGAATTCCTCGCCCGCCTCTTCGCCGAGAAACGTCGGTTGGGCGAGCCGCGCGGCTGCAAGCCGGGTTTTCTCGAGCTCGTCGTCCAGCTTCAAAAGCGCGCCGTCGTATGCGTACGCAAGCGCTTCGGGGCGAATGCGGCCTTGCGAGAAAGCGCAGGCAAGCACATGCGATCGCGCTTTCCCCTTCGGCATCTCAAGCGTAAGCGACGTCGCGTTTCCACGTGGGAAGGCGAAATCGATGGTCAACCGGTCGCATGACCCGTTGGGAAGGGGAGGGCGTTCGTCGGGGAAAACGGTCGATTCGCTGACGCGAAGATGCCCGATCGCGCGGGTTCCGGCGAACGTCGAGGCGAGCACGCGCTCGACGCGGTGCGAAAGCGAGACGCTGTCGGCACAACCCGCGCAAAGAACGGCTTCGAGGTTCCCGCCCGGAAGCTTCCGGCAAAGAACGCCGCCCTCCATGCAATAGGCGGGGTTGTCGGGGGAAACCGTTATCGCGATGAGGGATGAGGCATACGCAAGGCCGATCGATCCTGGGAAGGACGGCCCCGTGCACAGGGCGTCGGCGTCGATGCCCGTGCAGGCGGCGGGGATGTCGACGCGCGCGATGGCGGTGTTGGAAAGTGCCGAGGAGCCGATGTGGGAAAGCGTTTCGGAGAAGGCGAGGCTTGTCAGGTGGGAACACCCCCGAAACGCCCCCTCGCCGATGGACTCGAGCGATTGCCCGATGTCGATGTTGCGAAGGTTAAGGCAGCGCGCGAACGCTTGCGCCCCGATCGTGCGCAGGCAGGCGGGCATCGTCGCGCTCGAGATTCCCGCGAGGTCGGAAAACGCGTTGTCGCCGATCGCCGTGACGGGGGCGCCTCCGAGGGTTTCGGGCACGGCGAGGTGCTTCGCTTCGGATTCGCAGAAAACGATCGTGGCTTCGCCGTCTTCGATGCGGTATCGGAATTCGGTCGATCCCGCACGATACACCGCGCATGAAGCAAGCGGCTCGTGCGCCTCGGCGCTTACGGCCTCGTGCCTGGCCTGGGTCATGCCGGGAGGAGCCGGGATGCGTGGAGGGGTTCCCCGGCGTGCGAATCGCGCACGTCCGGAAAGAGGCGACCTTCCGCCACTGGTTGTCGCACGGTGCTTCTGGCCTGGTGCGATGTTTTGTTGACGGGGGCTTTGGCACTGCCGATCGCGTGCTTCCCCTTGCGTAAGCTGCTGCATCTCGATTGCCTTTCGGCGTGGGTTACTATCCAAGACGGTGCGACGGGAACGCCCGCCTGCTTGAACAGCCTTTAAGTTTGCCAAATCTAACATAAGAGTATACCGCGAAAATGAGGTAAGTTAGATGCGATAAACAATTTTGGAGGCCGTGGGAAAACAAAAACCGCCCGAAGGCGGTTTGCGAGATGCTATGAAACTGGTGCCCGAGGCGAGAGTCGAACTCGCACGTCGTGAGACAACGGTTTTTGAGACCGCCGCGTCTGCCATT